>CAJYIP010000001.1 GCA_913775275.1 Patescibacteria group bacterium
TGCTCAACCCAGCCGGCTCGGAGCTGAGAGAGGCGGACAAACTCAAGGCAATTTTAGAAGACGTCACTGTTCTGGCGGTGAACAAAGAAGAGGCGCAGCAAATTGTCCACGGCGAAACAATTGAAGAACTTGTCCGCCATGCATCACATTATTGCCCTGTCGTTATCGTGTCCGATGGACCGAATGGAGCGATTGCGACCGACGGCTCCACCATCGTTAATGCGGGTATGTATGAAGATGTCTCAGTCATTGACCGCACAGGTGGTGGTGATGCGTTTGGATCAGGATTTTTGAGTTACTACGCACAGGGCAAGAGCCTCAAGGATTCAATGATATTCGCCAGTGCGAATTCAACGTCGGTTGTCACTCGTATTGGTGCAAAAGCTGGTATTTTAACTCACGGTGTTTCACTCCATGATATGCCAATTGAAGAAAGGAAATTTTGATGGCTAAATTCTTACGCGACCTGCTTGATGCGGAGGAGCCGCTATTTACAAATGCAATCCGTCAGTTAGAGTCGGCAAGCGGTAGGTCGGGCGCTGATGTAAAACTTATCGGTGATATTACTCGTATGGCTCATGAAAATATCAGGCAGATGGGCCTCTCTCCAAGCACTTCGACAGGTGAGGAGATTTATTATGGTCTGCAAGCGAGAGTCGAGAAGGATATAGAGCGACTTGCGAGGAAAATTGGTGCAACAGATCAGTCGAAATTAGATAATGTGAAGTACCTTGTTCCGTTGATAGTCGATGCTGCAAATAAAGCTCGATTTGATCGTAAGGTGTTCGTGCTGAAACGTGACAAAGCAAAAGAACTCCTTCGGTCGATGCCTCCGGAGAATCTGATGCATAAACTTGGATACGACGACATCGAGAAGATGTTTGAAAAAGAAGATTTTGACGAGATCTATACCGCATTGCGTTTTTCAGAAGGACCGGAATGGCTGAATAAGTACAACGAGTTGTTTGAAATGGTAACCGTCAATGACTACGAGACGCGTGATTTGCGTATCGTAGTCATGAACCATGATAAGTATGTCGACTTGGCAGAACATTTTGTCAAAAAGAAACTTCATAACGTCACTCATACGAAAGAAATGGGCATCATTGTTGTTGTACCTATGCATGCAACGTCGATGCGAGGTTTGATCCTAAAAACGCTTCCGCTCCTATTCCATTATATGAACGAAGTGAAGCTCTATTCAACGTTCTTTAAGTTGAAAAGTAAACGACCGCATTTTGGAAAGATCGTTGTCGAAACATTAGTCGCTGATCCAGGTAATGCCAGTCAGATGGTTGGTAGTAATATCCATTGGCGTGTTATTCAACGGTATCTGGGTAAACATAAAGAAGATTCGATCGACACGATCGCTTTTGAGCCGCATGTTCAGCCAGAAGATCTCCACTGGCGACGAGCCGAAGATATGCTATTCGAACTCGATCCGGAATTAGAATTCTGGAAAGATAGGGACTACGTAGCCGTAATGTACGATGGCTTTCCAGTCGCTTTCAACTTGTTCGATGTTAGCTTTGCCTATTCGAACAAGGAGACTTACGAGGGTCGGTATGCCTATCACTTCCGCGAAAGCCTATGGAATGAGATCTTCGTTCGGTACATGGGTTTCAAGAATCTCAGTGATCAAGTGCTTGAGCAATTAGACAATGATATGATTGCTCCCGAAAAACTCCATATAAAAAAGCAGCCCACAACAAGAGTTCCGGCGCTTCGTCGGCAGAATGAAAAAAAAGACTTGATCATTCGTCGCCGATTAATTGATGCAGCTGAGGGTAGATTAGTCGGGGTGGTTGAAGAATTTGAACATGTTTTTGAGATGCTCGGACAATATAGCAAGACAGTGACTATATTTGGTTCCGCCAGGAAGCCGCAGCATACAAAGGTTACTGAAGACGCGTATGCTGTTGCTGCAAAGCTTGCGAGCTTGGGTTACAGTGTTGTTACGGGTGGGGGTCATGGCGTGATGGAGGCTGCAAACCGAGGTGCTTACGACGTCGGTGGTGATTCGATCGGTCTCAACATTAAACTTCCATTTGAGCAGACGCTGAATAGCTACACGACGGACAATTTTGAGTTTACTCATTTCTTTGGGCGAAAAGTGTCTATGACGTTAGACTCAAGCGCCTTCATCTACTTTCCTGGTGGATTCGGTACCTTTGATGAACTGTTTGAGATTCTCGTCCTCATACAAACGAAAAAAATTCCAGCTGCGCCCGTCATATTGTTTGGCAAGGATTTCTGGAAACCTATGGACGCATTGATACGAACGACGCTTCTAAAAGAATTTGGAACGATCTCGAAAGATGACCTTAATCTGTATCATATAACAGATGATGTCGATGATGTTATCAAGATTATCGGTAATCATGAACAGAAAATAAACGAGAAATAGGACAGTCTTTACATGTATCATCACGGTGGCTTATGCTAGAACAAAGGAGTTGTTATGCATATTTTTTTCACTCGTAAACGACTTATAGGTATAGCTGTTGCATCACTTGTGGTTGTCGCTATCGGCATCGTTGTCTTTACGCTCCGTGGCCACGGCGGCGAGCCGGATCCTTTCACTGCCAGCCCAGAAACAAGCACGCAATCGCCATCTACGGAAAAGAATGAGACGAACAATGACACTAAAGCGACACCGACGAGCCCGACCCTCGACCCTTCAACGGTATCAACGATAGCTATACCGCAGTTCGGTCTCGAAGTGTCTTACGTCAAAGGAATACCTGGATTTTCGTATGCAGTTCAGCGGGCTCAGAACGGAACGCAATACGTTGAATTCACTAGTGATCAACTTATCGGCAGCAAGTGTACTGACGATACTGGTATATTCGCAACAATTATAAAAAATCCAGGTGCAGGCTCTGATGGTGCAACTGTTTCATCGACCACAAAAGTCGGTGACGTGACGTACGGATTATCTTTAGCCTCTCAAGTCTGTGCACCAGATACGGCTCTCTTAACTCAGTACCAAGCCTCATTCAAGGACGCATTCAACCTTTTGAAAGTCACCTCTACAGACACGTAACGGTAAAGGGAGTATACTAATAAGGATGCAGAAGTTTAGCCTTCAGTCCAAATATAAACCAACCGGCGATCAACCGACGGCTATTGCTCATTTAGTAAAAGGGCTCGAACAAAATGAAAAAGAGCAGACATTACTCGGTGTCACTGGTAGTGGTAAAACATTTACGATGGCGAACATCATCCAACAACGCCAAGTACCAACACTCATTCTTGCTCACAACAAAACACTCGCGGCTCAGTTGTATAGCGAATTCAAATCCTTTTTTCCAGACAATGAAGTCCATTATTTTGTCAGTTATTTCGATTATTATCAGCCTGAGGCGTATATCGCGAGCAGCGACACGTATATCGAAAAAGACAGTCAAATCAATGATGAAATTGATCGTCTTCGTCACGCGGCCACTTCGGCCTTGCTCACGCGCCGCGATACAATTATTGTCGCTAGTGTTAGCTGTATTTACGGTATCGGTTCTCCCGATGATTATTCTGAAATGTCTATTACGGTGTCGGTCGGGGAACGACGCCAGCGAGACAAATTTATTCGCCAGTTAACCGATATTCAGTATCAGCGCAATGACATTGACTTCCACCGCGGAACGTTCCGTGTTCGTGGTGATATCGTTGACATATTCCCAGCTGGTAGTGATATGGCGTACCGCATAGAATTCTTTGGTGATGATGTTGATCGTGTCACCCGCATCGATCCTTTAACTGGTGAAATTGTGGGTGAGCCAGCATCCGTTTCGATCTTTCCAAGTAGCCACTACGTCACACCAAAACAAAAGCTCGAACATGCGATTCAAGGCATTAAACAAGAATTTGATGAACGAATGACCTTCTTTGAAGATCACGATAGATTACTGGAAGCGCAACGATTAGGTCAGCGTACAAAATACGATATTGAGATGTTGGAAGAAACTGGGTTCGTTAAAGGTATTGAAAATTACAGCCGATATCTTACAAACCGAGAGCCAGGTGAGCAGCCAGCGACATTGCTTGACTATTTTCCTGACGATTTCTTATTATTTGTTGACGAAAGTCACATGACATTACCTCAGGTACGGGGCATGTATAACGGTGACCGTGCCCGTAAAGAAATTTTGGTTGAACATGGGTTCCGATTGCCGAGCGCTCTCGATAACCGCCCACTTACATTCGACGAATTTAACCGTCATATGAACCAAGCTATTTACGTATCGGCAACCCCGGCAGATTATGAACTTTCTCATAGCCCGGAGCCTGTGCAGCAAATCATTCGTCCGACCGGATTGATTGATCCCGAGATCGTTATTCGGCCGAGCGAAGGCCAAATTGATGACCTGATTGCTGAGATCCGCGATAGAGTTGAGAAAAAGCAGCGTGTTCTTGTGACGACTTTAACGAAGCGTATGGCCGAAGACTTAACGACGTATCTACAAGAGTTGGATATCAAAACGGCGTATATTCATAGTGAAGTTGATACGCTCGAGAGAAGTGATATTCTTCGTGATCTTCGTTCAGGTGTCTATGATGTTCTGGTCGGTATTAATCTTCTCCGAGAAGGCCTCGACTTACCTGAAGTAAGCCTTATTGCTATCATTGACGCTGATAAAGAAGGATTTTTGCGCAGTACGAGCGCTCTTATCCAGATCATTGGTCGTGCCGCACGTCACCTCGAAGGGAAGGTGTTGATGTATGCCGATAAAATTACCGATTCGATGCAACGGGCTATTGACGAGACCGATCGTCGACGAACTATTCAAGAAGCATACAACAAAGAGCACGGGATTACTCCAACGAGTGTTGCGAAGGCAATTGACGAAGGGTTAAGGGCAATTATTCCAAAGAAGGAAGATGATACACCGAAACTTGATCTGAAACGTATACCAAAAGATGAGTATAAAAACTTGATTAAAGACTTGTCTGCACAAATGGATCTTGCCAGTGCGAATCTTGAGTTTGAAAAAGCAGCCGAACTGCGCGACTTGATCGGCGAAATCAAAGCAAAGTTGTAACAAGCTTCTCTGTTACGGTATAATAAACAGTTATGACACACATCTCTACTGACGACGTGCAGCGAATGGCACACCTGAGTAATTTGAAACTCGACGCGGATGAAATTGAACCAATGCGAGTTGATCTTCAGAACATCATTGAGTATATTGGTCAGCTTGACGAGCTCGATACCGACAATGTAGAGCCGACGTATCAAGTGACTGACTTGCAAAATGTGTGGCGTGACGATGTGGTAAATACTTACGACTTGACAACTGACGCTCTCGTCGGATTGGCACCTGAAATAGAAAACGCTCAAATTAAGGTTCCGAAGGTATTATAATGGTGACGATTTCAGATTTTGCACATATGACTGCGGTCGAAGCCGTGACTCAGGCGATTGAAAAAGCACGCAGCCACACCGATTTCAACGCAATTCTTAGCCTCAATGAAGAGAGAGCCCTTGAACGTGCAGTGCGTATCGACAAAGGTGAGTTTACGGGTCGTTTAGCGGGTATTCCCTTCATTGCTAAGGATAATTTCTTAACTATTGGCGGAACAACAACGGCAGCGAGTACGATGCTTCAGGCGTTCGAAGCCCCCCTTCAGTCAACTGCTATCG
The DNA here is from genome assembly GCA_913775275.1 of Patescibacteria group bacterium. Lineage (GTDB taxonomy): Bacteria > Patescibacteriota > Saccharimonadia > Saccharimonadales > Saccharimonadaceae > Microsaccharimonas. Next base: position 5,642 of record CAJYIP010000001.1, read on the forward strand.
AAAAGTTGGAAGCCGAAGGTGCAATCTGTATTGGTAAGGCAAATTTGGATGCATTTGCGCACGGCGGAAGTACCGAAAACTCGGCATTTGGCCCAACCAAGAACGCAATTGACCTGACGCGTGTTGCCGGTGGAAGTAGCGGTGGGTCTGCCGTCGCTGTTGCATTAGGTATCGTCCCGTTCGCACTCGGTACCGATACTGGTGGTTCCATCCGACAGCCGGCCAGTTTCAACGGTGTCATTGGTGTCAAGCCGACATACGGTATGGTAAGCCGTTTTGGTGTCGTGTCGATGGCAAGTAGTACTGACACAATCGGCGTCTTGTCTTCGACCACAAATGATGCTGAGTTGGTCATGGATATCATGAGCGGACAGGATTCGCGTGACGGAACGACGCTGCCTGATTACTTTACGCCAACAACGCTTGAAACAGGTCTTCGCATTGGCGTCGTCAGCGAAGCGATGACTGGTAGTGTTGATGATGATGTTCGTCGAGCTGTGAATAATTCTGTCGAAGCTATGGCAAAGGCTGGCCATACAGTTGAACGTGTGTCGCTGTCGATGTTGAAATATGCACTTGGTATTTATTATATTGTCGTACCCGCAGAGATAAGTAGCAACCTTGGCCGCTACGATGGCATTCGATATGGAACCCGGGCTCAAAGTGAGAGCTTGACTGAAGTCTATGGGCTATCGAGGGATAAAGGATTTATGCCCGAGAACAAGCGTCGTATTATGATTGGAAGTTATGTGTTATCGAGCGGCTTTTTTGACGCTTATTATCTAAAAGCCCAAAAGGCACGGACGCTTTTGATCAATGCGCTGAATGAATTGTTTGATCAGTACGACGTTTTGGTGATGCCGGTCGCTCCAACGCCAGCCTTTCGTCTAGGTGAAAATACGAACGACCCAGTCCAAATGTACCTAGCTGATATCATGACAGTACCCGCAAGCCTTGCAGGTATGCCAGCACTTAGTATCCCAACCGGGACGTCTGACACAGGATTACCTATAGGCGTGCAGTTGATTGGAAAAAGAAAGAGTGACGCACTGCTTCTTGCACTTGCTAAGCAATTAGAGGAGAAAAGGTAATGGATCAGAGCGTTATGACAATTTTGTTCATCGCGGCGGTGCTTGTCTTTGCCGGACTCCTTATGACTGTCATTACCCTGACTAAAAAAGCTCCGAAATTGCTTGATGTTGAAAAGTATCGTTCACAGTGGATGGCCATCGAACAGCAATTGCGTCGCGATGATACTGCAAGCTATCAATTGTCTGTCCTTAATGCCGACAAGCTCCTCGATAAGGCATT
>CAJYIP010000002.1 GCA_913775275.1 Patescibacteria group bacterium
ATGACTTTTCGGCCACCCATAAATGGCTGCAGTACCTCGGGGACGCGTAATGTGCCGTCGTCGTTCTGGTAATGCTCGATAATCGTGACGAGTGAACGAGCCAGCGACACTGCTGTTCCGTTCAACGTATGAAGCACGCGGACGTTTCCGTCAGCGCCGCGAACACGTATGTTAAGGTTACGTGCTTGGAAGTCGGTACAGTTCGAGCAACTTGTTAGTTCGCGGTACGTTCCATCAACTGGTGACCAATACTCAATATCATATTTTTTACTGGCCGGCGCCCCGAGGTCACCACTGGCAATATTGATGATACGGTACGGAATACCGAGCGATTGCCACAACTCTTCTTCGATCGAAAGAATCTTCTCGTGAATCTCGACACTCTGCTCTGGCGTTGTAAACGCATATAGTTCAAGTTTGTTAAATTGGTGGACTCGGAAAAGACCACGAGTATGCTTACCATATGTCCCAGCTTCCTTACGGAATGACGGACTGTACCCAACGTAAAGTAATGGGAGGTCTTTCTCGTCAATAATTTCGTCGGCGTGATACCCAGTCAGTGGCATCTCGGCAGTTGCAACGAGCGATAAATCTTCACCTTCGATGTAGTATTCATCGCTCTGGTCGCTGGTACGTGGCGCAAATCCAGTACCAGTTGCCGTGCGAGTATTGACCATGGCCGGAACCGTCATGTAAGTAAAACCTTTTTGAGTAACGAACTGCAAAGCATATTGAGTAATCGCATTTTCGAGAAGCGCAAGATCACCCTTCAGGAAATAAAACTTTGCACCGGCTACTTTTGCACCACGTTCAAAGTCAACCCAATCACGAGCGGTTGCAAAATCAAGGTGATCGACGGCTCCAAATGGTCGATCACCGTATTCTTTGATCGGCACGCTATCTTCTTCTCCCCCGATCGGCACATCTGCCTGGAGCGTATTTGGGATTTGCTGGAGCAAGGCATGTAATTCTTCTTCAATCGTCTTTAGCTGCGGTTCACGTGCAGCAATCGCTTCTTTGACTCGTTTTCCAGCAGTAATCAAGTCTGCATCAGGCTTTCCGCCCTTCATCTGCTGTGCGATCGTATTACGCTGTTCGCGAAGTTCATCAACCGCGCGTCCAATAACGCGTCGCGACTCATCCAGTTCCAATACTTTTTCTATAGAAATATCATAGCCTTTTTTTGTGGCATGATCGGCAACGAGTTCGGGATTTTCACGGATGAATTTGATGTCTAACATAGATAATAGTTTAGCACATTTGCAGTACGGTTTCTGGAGCAGGCTTCGCTCCGGGCATGAGTACACGCTCGAGCTGCAGAGGATCCAGAAACCGTACTGCAAATGTGCTAAACACAACCCACTGGCTTTGCGCACAAAATAATTTGTAGCACTGTGAAATAAATCTCTCAATTTATTTCAGCCGAACGCTAAAACAGACCTCTAGTGAAGGTCTGTTTTAAAAGTGTTGGGACAAATTATTCTGTGCGCAAAGCTTCAATTGGGTCGAGCTTCGATGCCTTCCGCGAAGGAAACACGCCGGCCAAGATCGCAATGATAACAAGCATAACAATTACACCGGCGACCTGGAATGGATCAAAGATCAGAAGATGGATGCCATTAAGATCAAGCTGCTTACTGATGATCGGGTTGGCGATTGTTCCAGCCAAGATGGCGAGGCCCGAGCCAATAGCACCACCGATGAAGCCAATCCAGCCAGCCTCAAAGATGAACAGACGTCCAACATCACGACGACGCATACCAAGGGCTTTCATCAAGCCGATCTGCTGTGTGCGCTCGAGAACACTGATGTACTGGGTGTTGACGATACCGAACACTGACGTCAAAACTGCCAAAGCACCAAATCCGAGAAGCACCCCAAGAAGGACATTAATGAACGTGTTAACAACACCGAGCAAGTCTTCGGCGGTCTGAGCCGTGTAGCCGGCTTTTTCAATTTCGGCTTTTGCTTCTTTGGCGTATTGCTGATCAGTTAACATAACTGAGGCAATGAAGAATTGATTATACGCAGGCGTACCCTGGCTAACGAAATCGTACAGTGTTTTAACAGCCGGTTCCGATACTAACAGGGATCCTTGGGCGCGGAATGCCAAGCCGGATTCCGACGTGACTGCTTTAACGACGTAGCTAAATTCTTTGTCTTCAGGTGCACCGGTCGCAAGGCTGGCTTGGCGAGTCGCCCCTATCGCAACGGTCTTCCCAATTGCCGACTTGGCGTCACCAAAGCCGAGTGCTTTGACATATTCTTCGTTGAGAATAATGCCATTATCACCGAGGTTTTTTGCATCACCAGCCGCAAAACTGAGTTTCACCGCATCGGTGTAGCTACTGACTGATTGAACAACATATTTCTTTTGACCGTTCGTTGTAATGTAGTTCACTGTTGGAGAATAGCCTGGTGTGACTGATTCAACGTGATTAAAGGTTCGTAATTTTTCAATATCTTTTTCGTTCAAGTTATCACCAAAACTTTGTGCAGCTGGAGCAGATGACCCTGATGGATCGTACTCTTTCACACCATTACTGGCATTCGTTTGGATCGGCTTGCTGACCGCAATTTCACGACGGTCGGTGTTGGCGGAGACGATGGCGTTTGCGTAGTCGCGACCACCCTGGCCACCAGCAAGGCTCAGTGTAATAGTGAACGCACCAACACCAATCGCGAGGCTCGTTAACAGCGTTCGAACTTTTGCTTGGCGAAGGCTTCGGCCCGCACGTCGGACAACATCAATGAGTTTCATTAGTTGCTCCCCTTCTTGTTGATTGAGGCGATTTCGCCATCAATAACGTTAATCTGAATATCACATTTTTCCGCCAAGTCAGCGTCGTGCGTCACAATAACAAGTGTGACACCTTTTTCTTTATTGTATGAAAACAACATATCCTCAACTTTTTGTCCGGTGACACTATCCAAGTTACCGGTCGGTTCATCAGCAAAGATGATTTGCGGTTCGTTAACAATCGCACGCGCAACTGCGAGTCGTTGCTTTTGACCACCGGAAAGGTTTTTTGCTTTATTGGCTACTTTTTCGGTTAAGTCGACACTGCTGAGAGCGGCGGCGATTTTTTGCTTTCGTTCGCTTCGTGCGACACCAGCTATTTCTAGAGGGAGGCTGACATTATCACTGACACTTTCGTTTGCTTGCACAAAAAAGCTTTGAAAGATGAAGCCAATTTTTCGCGCTCGAAATTCGTCGACCTTCTTTGCATTCAGTTTCAAGATGTCTTCGCCGTCGATCACGACCTGACCTTCTTGCGGTCGGTCGAGACCGCTCATAGCATGCATCAAGGTTGATTTACCACTACCTGATTTTCCAACGATAGCGACACTGGCACCATCTGGAATGGTAAAGGTGATATTTTTAAGCGCGGTAAACGTTTGGTCTTTTTTGCCATACGTTTTCGTGACGTCAATAACTTCTATCATACTCCCCCTACGTGAATAAATTATGTGCGCACCGTATAAAATAGTGGCCTAATACTGCTCTTCTTCACCAATAATAACTTTTGCACATGCTGTCGTATTAGAGGTTGCTTCTCGCTGACTTCCATTATACGTCATGACACCGGATGAGACACCACGAACTGACACTATAGCGCGATCACTCTCTTGGTCCGGACAAACATCGGGCTGCGTCACTACCAAATTGCGGACAGTTCCTGCAACAACGCTACTCCCAGAGACACTATCAACGGTTAATGATGTCACCGAACTGGTTGACACATCGACTTCGCCCCTTCCCTTGGTTTCAACGCTATTAATTGTACCGCTAATCGATGTTCGTTGATGACCGTCACCTATAACCACCACCTTTTCTTGCGATTGCGTCTGGTATCGAACGGACATATCAGTTGCTTTTATCTGAGTGACGGCTGGGCCATAGATCGTGACTTTTGTCTGTGCAAAGTACGGAATAGTGCGGTTCTGCTCACTATCGTGAACCTTAACTGTCGCCGTGTCACCATTAACTGCAACCGTTACTTTCGTTCCAGGTAATGACGAAAGTACATATCGGGGCACACCGCTATCGACAACGTATTCAACCTCTGGCTGCAATGATACGTCGTTTTTTTCAAATTGGAGTGCAGTAATAGTCCGGAATGAATCAGGTAACGCCACTGTTTGCTCGCGTACCAGTGATTGTGCATGCTGTGCATAGGCAGCAGTTCCGACCGCACCAGTAATGAACGCAGCTGAAAAAGCCAAGATCCCAGAGATTGTCACAACGATTGCGCTCACAACGATTCGCTTGCCGACTCGACCAGTAAACGCTGCGTAGGCAACCAATGACAGGAGCGCCGCCAACAACAAACCAGCAAGTCCTGCCAGGATCAGTGTCGCCCAAAAGAACGCATTGTTCATTGGAACATCAAACGGTACATACCCAAAAATCGTATACCCAATAACACCAATCACTGCGACAATCGCTAGAAGAGCACCGATAATAGCAAAAATACCAGTGAGAACAAGAAGTGTCCGGACAATAAACCTCGATGTTCGATTTGGGCCGACCAACTCTTCGCTCATGTTCAGCCGCTTAATCGATTCGAGTGTGACTGGCTCACCTTTCATCGTCAATTTTTCGGCCGCCGTGCGTGCTAACGGCACGACAACCCATAGCAGCGCATACACCAATAGTGCGGTTCCTAATGAGATAATCGTCAAAATAATAAAGGCAAGGCGAATCCAGGCAACGTTTATACGCGCATAGGCAGCAATACCCGCCAGAACACCCCCGAGGACTGCACCATTCCCATCTCGGAAAAATTTACGCCCATTTGGGTTAGCCACTCCGACTGGTCCAAGCGCCATATCACTTTCTTCACTCGCAAACTCGTGCGGCTCACCAAGCTGCTCGCGCACCGCCTTGACGTCATCAGACGATATAACACCGTTCGTTTTCACCCCACGTGCTTCGAGCAATTCGGTCATACGAATCTCGATATCAACCATGACGTCCTTGTCTTGGGCATATGTTTCAAGACTGTTGATATAGTGCTCAAGTTGTTTTTTCGCTGCCAATTCGATATCGTATGAGCTCTTTGCTAAATGGATACGGGTAATTTCTTTCATCATATTCTCCTTATAGTTGCTTAAGTGTTCGGTTAAGGGCGGATATCTTTTTGCCAACCTGATCTTGGACGTTGATACCGTATTGGGTTGCTCGGTAGTATTTTCGCGGTGGACCCTGTTCGCTTTCTTGCCACTCGTGTGTCAGTAACCCATCTTTCTGCAAACGACTGAGAAGCGGATATATCGTTCCCTCCACCACGACCATTTCGGCATCGCGTAATTTGGTGATGATGTCGCTGGTGTACTGCGGCCTCTCGCGGCACGCTTTTAATACACAGTAGGCTAAAAACCCCTTACGTAATTGCGTTGCGAGCTGTTCGGCGTACGCGTCTGAGTCACTATCTTGTTGTGTCATAGTTCTATGTTATACAAGGTACTATAAAAAGTCAAACGGGGATTTCTCCCCGCTTGAATGTGCATATTTTTTCTACGCGTTTGTTGGGCCGGTAGAAACGCTGCGTGTTTCTTTTTCAGTGACACTCCCCTGCTCGTCGATATGATAGAGGTGAACATGGCCAAAAGGCATCTCGACGGTCGCGATTTCTTCTTCGCTAATATCTTCGAGATGCTTCATCAACGCACGGAGAGAGTTACCGTGAGCAACCATGAGGACATTCTTGCCTTGCTTCAAAAGCGGTAAGACTTCGGCGTCGAAATACGGCACGACCCGATCGAAAACATCCTTCAGTGTTTCGCCACCCGGCACCGGATAGTCCCAGCCGCGGCGGATGCCAGTGAAGGCAGCTTCGCCAATCTCTTCTTGGACTTCCCATTTATTTTTACCAGTCAGGTCACCATAGTCGCGCTCGTTGATCGCACCATTGATCGTGTGTTCCACTTCGGCGTGTTCGCTGCCCTTCAAAATACCTTGAAGGGTTTGGTGGGTACGACGCTGTTCCGAGGTGAGGACGACATCAAATGTCATATCCTTGAGAAGCGTTCCAACCTCTTCGGCATCAAGCTTGCCCTTGTCCGTCAGGTCGACGTCAGTCAAGCCTGTCCATTTTCCAAGTTGATTCCATTCTGATTCTGCGTGGCGAGTGATTGCCAAAATTCCGTGTGCTGTCATGCGTTCTATTATGCTGCTGGTCGCAGTGAAGCGCAAGACAGGTGTATAATAAGAAGCATGAGTATATTCACTATCACTACTATAACCGCACGACAAATCTTAGATTCCAGAGGCAATCCAACCGTTGAAGCCGATGTCACGTTAGAAAACGGCAGCTTTGGCCGCGCCGCTGTTCCATCAGGCGCCAGCACCGGCTCAGGCGAGGCCCTCGAGCTCCGCGACGGCGATGCAGCCTACGGCGGAAAAGCCGTCACAAAAGCAATCGCCAATATCGGCGATGTCATTGCTCCGGCTATCATCGGCCAGGACGCATCAGACCAAACTGCTATCGACCAAATTATGTTTGACCTGGACGGAACTGACAACAAAAGTAAGTTGGGTGCTAACGCCGTTCTCGCGGTCAGCCTGGCAGTTGCTAAAGCCGCGGCTGCTGCAAAACAGCAACCACTGTGGCGCTACATCGCCGACATGACAGACACTGCAACGCCTGACTTGCCACTTCCAATGATGAACATTATGAACGGTGGTGCGCACGCAGCCTTTGCAACTGATATTCAAGAATTCATGATCATCGCAAAGGGCGCTGAAACAATTCAAGACGCTGTACAAATGGGCGCTGAAGTCTTCCATTCGCTCGCAAAAGTCCTTAAAGAAGAAAACTACCCAACGACCGTTGGCGACGAAGGTGGTTTTGCGCCACGTGTCCGCAACGGCAACCGTGAACCGCTCGAACTGATTTCACGAGCAGTTAAAAACGCTGGCTACACACTTGGCACCGACATCGTCTTTGCTCTCGACGCAGCCGCCAGCGAATTCTACAACGATGGTGTCTACGACCTGAAATGCGAAGGCCGCCAACTATCACGCGAAGAGATGGTCGACTGGCTGGTTGAATTAGCAACGGACTTCCCTATTGTGAGTATCGAAGATGGTCTCGCTGAAGACGACTGGCAAGGTTGGCAAATGCTGACCGAGCGCATTGGCGACCGCGTCCAATTAGTTGGCGATGACCTATTCGTTACTAATACGACGCTCCTCCAGCGCGGCATTAACGACCATGCCGCCAACGCAATCCTTATCAAGCCAAACCAGATCGGTTCGTTGACCGAGACAATCCAAGCGGTTAAGATGGCGCAAGCCGCTGGCTGGAACACTGTTATGAGCCACCGTTCGGGTGAAACCGAAGACGTCACGATCAGCCACCTGGCAGTTGGCCTCGGTTGTGGTCAAATTAAGACCGGATCATTGTCTCGTACTGATCGAGTCGCGAAATACAACGAGCTGGTTCGTATTACTGAGCAGGGTGAGTTGGAATTAGCAAATCCCTTCTAATACGCTCAATATAAAAAAGAAGCGCGTCCATGCGCTTCTTTTTTATATACAGAAAACTAAGCAATAACCGACGCAACCGTCTTCGCAATTGCCTCGCGACTTGCTTTATCCTCGATCAACTCACCAGCTGGCGAAAGATCTTTCGTAAAGAACAGTGTTGTTTCGACTTCACTCACCTTTGCGGCTAGTTCGCGTGACAGTGCATTACGGGCAGCGACGAGGGCTTCTTTACCGCCGTTCCAGCCGTAGCCGACGAGGCCGATGGCTTTTCCATTCCACTGCTTGCCGATCCAGTCAATCGCGTTCAGTTGGACAGCGCTCAATGAGTGGTTGTATTCAGGTGCCACGAATACAACTGCGTCAGCACCCTCAACCATGTCAGTCCACTTTTGGACTGCTTCGTTGGTGACTTCAAACTCTGGGTCGTTTGGAGATTTTGGCGCATTGAAAAATGTCAGGTTAAGCTCGGCAAGATCAGCAACAGATACGGTTGCACCTTGCTTTTCGACTTCTTCGACTACAATTGGTACAACTTTTTGATTGACGCTCTGTGGACGGACACTGCCGGTCACGACAACAATATGAGACATAGGTATTTCCCTCGATTAATTTACTATACCTAGTATAGCAATCTTCGTGATCATGGTCAAACAAAAAAGCCCGGATTGACCGGGCTACTATCTATTCAAATGAGATATCAGAATAGATAGCTTTTGTCGTCTCATCGTATTCAGTCCGTAGCTGTGGGAATGGCACACCTTCTCTCGCCGTCACCCCCTCAAAGATCCAAAAGACTCGCTCGCTATAACCCCAGCCACAGGCCGGCGGCATGCCATACTCGAGCATCTCAACGAAATCGATGTCAAGCATCATAGCTTCGTCATCACCAGCTTCGCGCATGGCTTGCTGCTCACGAAAACGGTTCAATTGGTCAATCGGGTCGTTTAGCTCAGAGAGGCCATTACCCAGTTCCGATCCAGCAATCACTGGCTGGAAACGCTGAACCGTCCGCTCATCGTCCGGATTCGTTTTTGCGAGTGGACTAATGAATGTTGGTGTATTGACCAGCCAGACAGGACCAGCGACATCTTTGCGGATATTCTTCCACAACTTGTCGATACCACGGGCGCGGTTTTCGGTCTGCTCAACTTCGAGCTTGTTATCGCGTAGCGCCTGCTTCACCTCGTCAAGACTTGATTCGTGTACATCAATACCGTAGCGCTCGCGAATAACGGTTGCATAGTCCCAGACTTCCCATTCGCCCGACATATCGACGTCGAAACGCCCGAGCGAAAACTGCAACGTGCCGAAGGTTTTCTGCAACACAGTCTTGTACATGTCTTCCATGAATGTACGTCCGTCTTGCCAGTTGGCGTACGCCCAGTACCATTCCATCGCGACGTGCTCCGGCAGGTGTTCATCTGAATAATTTTCGTTGCGGAAGCGTGGGCCGATGTCGTAGACTTTCTCAAAGCCAGCACCGAGCAATCGCTTCAAAGGCAGCTCGTGGCTGATACGAAGATAAAATTCTTGATCAAGCGCGTCCATATGTGTCACGAATGGATTAGCGTCTGCCCCACCGGTAGTGTGTTCAAGGACCGGTATATTGACTTCAACAAAATCATGATCATTGAGGAAATCGCGTGTTGCTTGCCAAAATTTCGAACGGCGAACGAAGCGATCACGAACGTCTTGATTAACATTCATGTCAATGTAACGACGACGCATGCGCTCTTCTTTGTTAGTAAAGCCATCGACTGCACTTGGCATCGGACGGAGTGCTTTAGCGAGGAAACGGAATGTCTGAGTAAATAACGAAATCTCACCGGTTTTACTCTTACCAATCGTTCCAGTTGCTTCGATGAAATCACCCGTGTCGAGTAATGGCAAATCTTCGACACCAAGCTGGTTTTTACTCGCGTCGCGCGGTGCAACGTCGGCTTGGTTGATGTAGAGCTGGATCGATCCAGACTGGTCTTTGATAACAATAAAGGCAAGCTTACCGAATTTACGGATCGCAGTAATGCGGCCGGCTATTGTCACAGTCTGCCCTTCTTTTCCCTCAAAATCGGAAATAATATCGCCTGCCATTGCATTGCGATGCGTATCGGCTGGGTACGGATTAAAGCCGTGTTCCTGGAGGTCAGCTAGTTTGCGGAGTCGTTCGTCTCGAAAGTCTTGAAGTGTTGCCATATCTGTTACAGTATATGCCAGCAGGGACGTTTATTCAAATGAAAATATAGCTTCTTACTTGATTGAAACGACTGTATAAGAGATTTCACCCTTGGGTGTTGTGATCGTGACCTTGTCGTCAACCTTTTTGCCAAACAGCGCCATACCGATTGGTGATTCGTTGCTGACCCGTCCTTCAAGTGGATCGGCTTCAACCGGTCCAACAACGGTATACGTGAAGGTTTTCGCACCGTTCTTGAGTTCAACCTGGCTACCTAGACCAATTGTCGTTCGTCCACTCGCTTTGATAATATCGGCGTTATTTAAGATATCTTCGATATCAGCGATTCGTGTTTCGAGCAGTCCTTGCTCTTCACGGGCAGCATCGTATTCAGCATTTTCGCTGAGGTCACCGAAGTCACGAGCTTCTGAGATCTTGTCAGCAACTTCACCTCGACGAGATTTCAGTTCAATCAATTCGGCTTCGAGTTCTTTTTGGCCTTCGGCGGTGATTTGATAATGTTTTTTCATAATTGTTCTTTCTTACTTTGTATTCGTTAGCGTTATTTTGATTCGCTTTTTGGATAAATACGCTATATATAGCGTATTATAAGGTCTTTACATCTCTATTTGGCCTAGTGTACCAAGCAGTTAGATCGGAAGAGCGTCGTG
>CAJYIP010000003.1 GCA_913775275.1 Patescibacteria group bacterium
TTTGTTGTACCCCAGATCTTTCATTAGTGACGTCGGTGCATTTCTGATATGAAGCGGAACTGGTGCATTATTGTATTGTTTCGCAAGCGCTGTTGCGCGACCCATGGCATCAGTTGTTTGCCGCGACTTTTCACTTTTTGCCAGTGCTGTGGCGACATGGAAAAGGATATATGATGATTCTGGCATACCAATACGCTCGACGGCTTGGAACGCGTTCAGCGCCAGGCCGAGGGCGCCGTTCCCAGCCAGACCAATATCTTCGGATGCAAAAATGACCATGCGCCTCGCAATGAATTTTGGATCTTCGCCGGCATCAATCATACGCGCCAGGTAATAGAGGGTTGCATCGATATCGCTCCCGCGCATGCTTTTGATAAAGGCGCTAATGACATCGTAGTGCATGTCGCCATTCTTGTCATAGCCTGGAAGCCGTTTTTGGGCGGCGGTTTTGACAGTTTCGATGGTGACTTTTTTCTCAAGCCCGAGTGCTAATTCCAGATTACCGAGCGCCACGCGGGCGTCACCCCCAGATAGTTCAGCGATGTAATCGAGAGCATCGTCGCCAATTCTTTTCGTCGCTTTTTCTTCTGCGACTGCTCTACGAAGAATACCAAGGACATCTTCTTTTGTGTGGGGCTGAAGGACGAGGACACGGGTTCGGCTCAGCAATGGTGTGATGACCTCAAAACTCGGGTTTTCAGTGGTTGCCCCAATAAGGGTGATTAATCCAGATTCGACGTGGGGGAGGAAAGCGTCTTGTTGGGCTTTGTTGAAGCGATGAATTTCGTCAACGAACAAGATAGTTCGGAGTTGTAAATTCCAGTTTTGACGGGCATGTTCAATGATTCGTTCAACATCTTTTTTACCGCTGGTGACGGCAGATATTTCAACAAACTCAGCGTTCACTTCTGATGCAATGATGCGAGCAAGGGTTGTTTTACCGCTGCCTGGTGGGCCCCAAAGGATTAAACTGACCGGTTCGCCGTTCTTAACGATCTGACGAAGGATTTCTCGGTCGCCAAGTAGGTGTGTTTGACCGATAACGTCATCAAGCGTCTTTGGTCGCATACGTTCGGCAAGTGGTATTCGCTGCATCCTTCTATTATACGCTAGTAGCCCTTTAGGATTGGAGCTGCTACACTAGAGGTATTAATTAAGGAGAGAGTTGTGGACGTATTATTCTGGATCATTCTTATTACCGTTATCATCTTTGTATTGAGCGGCTTAAAAGTTATCAACCAATATCAACGCGGCGTTGTGCTGACACTCGGTAAATTCACTGGCATTCGCCAACCTGGACTGCGTGTGATTATTCCAATCTTTCAGCAAATGACACGTGTCGATATGCGTTCAACGCCGATTGACGTCCCAAAGCAAGAGATCATCACAAAAGACAACGTGACCGCCGGTGTTGATGCGGTTGTCTATTTCCGAGTGCTTGACCCGGCCAAGGCGATACTTGAAACTGTTCACTACAAATATGCAACCAGCCAGTTTGCACAGGCTGCACTGCGTGATATCACTGGTAACTTCGAACTTGATGAATTATTGTCAAAGCGTGAAGAAATCAGCGAGCGTATTAAAGAAATCGTTGATGCACAAACCTCACAATGGGGTGTCGATGTCGAAGCGGTCAAAATTCAAAATATTGAACTACCAGCTGACATGAAACGAGCGATGGCAAAGCAAGCCGAGGCTGAACGTGAACGACGCAGTAACATCATCAACGCAGAAGGTGAAAAAGCCGCTGCTGAAACATTGGCTGACGCTGCCCGAATTATCTCGGCAGTTCCAGGTGCACTTAATCTACGAACGTTGAACACACTTGAGCGTATTAGTACCGAGCCAAGTCAGAAGACGACTTTCTTATTCCCGATCGAGTTGATCGACGCTATTCGCGGCCGTAAGTAGTCGCTTGCCATATCCGGTGACCTCTAGTAGAATATACAGAGTTCTACTAGAGAAGTTCGGTAGAACATGTGTGGCTCTTTAGCTCGTTGCTTCGAAGAAGTACGTAGCTAATAGTAGAGCAGAGGCCAATAAGCCAAGCTGCGGCTCTTTAGCTCAGTTGGTAGAGCAGAGGCCTGAAGAGCCTTGTGTCCCCAGTTCGAGTCTGGGAGGAGCCACCAAAGAATGCATCTCAGTTCGCTGGGATGTTTTCTTTTTAAGATAAAAAACCGCCCTAACGATAGAGCGGTTATTTTCGTAGACGTATGCTATTATCGCAATTCGTCTATATTAATTTCAGCATCCTTTTTAAATGCTTCGATAACGGTGTCAGTCGATATTGTATTGGTCGGTGCCGTAACGGTGACGGGCGCGTTGATTTTTGGTTCGAAAACAAATTTGCCAGTCGTATCATTGTCGGCCGATTTGCCGCGGATTTCAATACGAGTGAGCTTGTGCCCAAACTGAGCAGCCCACACTTCTAGTGTCGCTGACGCATTATCATCTGAATTTTTTGCACCATCATAGGTCAGGTCGATGTCGCTATCGCATTTCTTTAGTTCTTTTGCAAGCTTCGAATTCTTTATTTGATCGAAGAACGCTTTTGTTTTTGCTTCATCGGTACCGATCTCGTAGCCAATACTGTTGACGCCACTAATGTCTTTCATGCCCAATTCTTTTTTAATTGTGATGAATTGGTTTTTGGTGTAGGCGTCTTTTACTTCGCCAGCGATAGCTTTATCGTTTTTAATCTTCGCCAGCGCGTCCTGGAAGCATTTCTGGGTATCTGCTGCTTCATTAAAGCCTTCGGCTTCCTTCAGGTCTATCTTGATCCATTTATTTTCGATCGTTGAAATAGTGTTGCTGTAAAATAACGCGATGCCATCTCCAGAAATATCAGAATCCATAAGCTCGACGTACCCGCTAATGAAAGATTTTGGGTCATTTATTTTAACGTACATAGATTGGTCGGATGCGATGATCGTATCTACTCTGACTGAGGCTGTTTTGCCGCTACGAGTCATTTTTATCGTTCCGTTTGTCACGATGCCGTCTTTAGAGATACCGCCATCGTAGGTGAGTTCGATATCGATTGGTTGATTGCCGCTATTTGATGACAGGTTGAATGTTCCTTTGTGGGTAAGGCTTTCCGCCGTCGCGAGGCTCATGATGGCATCGGTGACGACTTTTTGCGGCGTTTGATACATTGAATATGCGACAGTTGATGCAGCAACGGCGATGATAAGGAAGGCACCGACAATAATACCGATGATGATGCCTTTGCGCTTTCTAGCTGGTTGTGGTGAGGGGCTGATTTGTTGAGGTGGAGTTGATGGTGGCGTCGACGGACTTTGGTCTGTTGTCGACGGTTGCGGCGAAGTAGTAGGTTCCATGAATATCTCCTTGCTAATGTAGCCTCATTTTATCACGCCAATCAGTTACCGGTGTTGATAATTCCCGCTTAATTCGCTATAATCACTCAGTACACTTCCAAAGTACATATGCGGGTGTAGCTCAGCTGTTAGAGCGCTTCCTTGCCAAGGAAGAGGTCCAGGGTTAGAGTCCCTGTACCCGCACCACGAACGAAATCATCGTTTTCAATGAACCCGTTGTAGGGTTCATTTAATTTTGCAATCACTTTTGACCCTTTTCGAAACCCATTTTCGCTCGGCATGATTGTGAAGTTAGAGAAGAAAATCCTAAGTAAGGCATCCATCACCTTCATATCTTGTATTTTATTTAAAATAACGGGGGTGGTTTCCAAAAGTTTGAGATATTCGGTGAATGTCGGTATAGCGCCTTTTATATTATCTTTTTGCTTAAGTGCTTTATTGTATTGCTTTTGTATAGCGTCGATCTCTTTGCGGTATTTATCTAAATCGTAATGTTCTGACAGCTTTGGATTTTCAAGAATAAGATTTTTTGTCTGCTCGTAAGACCGCTCTTTGTTAGCGATTAAAATCTTTGAGCGATTGACGATACTGTCAAATTCGACTGCTTTGTTTTTTGCATCTTTTTCAGCTTCTTTCATGAAGTAACTATAGTTACTCTTTGTAACGAATAGATACTCTTCAAAAAAGCTTCGTGCTGCGTCAATTATTATACCAGCGCGCGCTGAACTTCCTTCCATTGGACAGCCTTCTGTCTCGCATTTGTAATAGTAGCGGGATTGGATAATCGCTTTAGTATTTTTATCTCTTTTGTCTATGAGCATAGAAGTGAGTGTTTTATTGCATGCCCCACAATAAACCTTACCTCTTAATAGGTCTGCTCGCACGTTACCACCGCGAGGACGGCTATTTGCAAGTATCTTGGCTGAATTAAGACTATCGACTCGATTAATCTTTAGGAAATCGTCTACAGAAATCATAGTGTCAAAATCGTACGCACTAACAAGATCGGTAAAGTTTTTGCCCCATTTGTGGACACCTGCATAGTGGGGGTCGCGTATTAACTTAGATACGTCGTCCTTATCCCACTCGTGCGACTCATACGAGCCTCCGGGTCGCTTTTGAACTGTATAATCCTGTTGATTAATCCACTCGCGAATATCTTTCTGAGATTTTCCCTCAATTGCCATTTCAAACATATGTTTAACTTTTGTGAAATTGCGAGGGTCGGGTTGAAACGTACGATTGATGTCTACAACGTAGCCATGTTTAAACTTACCAATAAACTCTGCGTCCTCGACGGCGCGTCTATTGCCGCGGTCCACGCTTTCGGCGAGGTGTTCGGAATATTGTTTCGCCATCACAAATGTTATTCCTAGTAACATCTTGCCTGCAGGTGTGTTCTCAAATGTAAAAGTAGGGAAGCGAAGGTCTTTGATTAAGCCCTTGTCTACGAGGTCTATAATAGCGCCAGCCTCTTTCATGTTTCGTGCAAGGCGGTCTGGATGCCAAGCGATTAGACCGTCTATACGTCCGTTTTCAATCTCGTTTATTAAGTTTTTGAACTGTTCTCGAGTGTCGGCTACCTTAGCTGAAAAGCTTTCCTCATAAACTTTACTGACATGCAAGTTATTTGGAGCGACGACTTTTTCCATGCACTCTTTAATCTGGTCTTCAATTGATGAGGTCTGCCTATCTTCGCCCGTAGTTGATTTCCTTGCGTACACGGCATAGTTCAGTGTACTTAAGTCAGTCTCGCTGACTGGCTTATCTTTACCTGCAAGAAGAATCTCAAGAAGTCGGCTGGTGTCCTTTAGCTCCGTCATTCAACTATTATATAATTGTTTGAATAGTTTGAGCTGCTTTAGCCTTATGACTTACAGTATGATTTTTACGCCTTCCTTGACCAAAAAAGGCTTCTCTTGCTCTTCGGCTTTGCTATAAAAACTCAGAATACTAATCAGAGATAGTGCATCTAAATCTAAATTATTCTCCAATGAAAAAACGGGCATCTTACGACTTCCTTGAAGTGAAACACTTCAGCTAGTCCGCAAGTAAGCCCGTTTTTTTGCCGAGGGCGTACCTCGTATTCTTACAAGATTTCGGATTATTAATGTACCTTCATTATCTTTTAGAACCTAAAGTTCGTCAAGCTTGTGATTGTTTCGTCATGGCAATGACTTTCGATAGGGCAACGCGCACTTCCATAGGGGATTTGTTCTTTATGTGGAAGATTACTTCCTGCCCGTCTTTTAGTTCAAGCGTTATGTATGCATCTTTTTCCTCGCGCTTTTTTTGGAGCGCGAATGCGAATATTCCAATAGTAATTAGTCGTGTGACCGTTACCCGGCGGCTTACTTGGTCTTTACCCTCAACGACAACATTCGTGATGCTGCTGAATGCGATTGAGAATGAAGCCTTGGCGCTGAATGCCACCTTGAAATCTACACTCTCATTGAAAAAAGAAAGATTACCGAGTGCCTTTTTGCGATCGTCATATCCACCTAAAAACTTTGCATTGATTAGAGTTGCATTGTGCCGCTGTTCATTTTCTTTGAAGACATCTAATAATCCCATATTTGTTCCTCGTAAAGTATTAAATAAAAAAGGACGACCCGCAGGTCGTCTAAAACCAGTACCAGCTTACGCTAAATACTTTTACGCGAGTCGCCCATTTCTAAGCGCAAACACGCAATAATGCGATTGATGATACTGGTTTTAGACAAGACTGATTATAGCTTATTTGACCCCTAGGACATAGCGAGAGTATCAAAACGCCTGGTATTTGAAGGCAGGGACAAAAATTCGACACTACCTAAAAACGCTTGTCAGAGATAACCCGATAAATTCGCTATTTATACAGCGGAGTGGTAATTTTACAGAGGTGAGGGGACTACCCCCGCCTTCTAGTCCTTATGTATCTATTTGTTTCCATTCATTTTTAAATCGTATATTTTTTACAAGCTTTCCATCTTTGTCGTAGTAGCAGAAGCCGTGTATTTCAAGGCGTTGTCCTCGATAGTCATCGTGTCCCATGTACATCTTTTCGCCTAAGACTGTCCAGCAGGCTACAAGTCCCATTGCGTTAAGTTTCTTGAGGAACTCATCTTTATTCACCAGCACTGTCTCTTCGCCAGTCGGTAGATCGACCGATGGGTCAAACATTCGTATTTTTTTGTTATAGGAGACATATTCGCCATTGATATCACTGATAGAAAGCTTTAATTTGTCTCGTAGATAACCGCTAGGTGCGTACACTTTTACATGCTCATCAAGGCTTCTGTCGCTTTCGAAACTACTACTGCTGTAGCCTTCGATAGGTGGTAGTATATCGAATGGATTATTTTCAGCTTCTTTGCGTACCCAGCCACTAGCATTCCTGTAAGGGTTGAACACCTTGCTGTATGCGGAACTGCGAATCAGCTCTTTTAAGTAGACGCCGCTAGAACTTTCATTTACATCAGGAAGTGCATTATTCCAAAATTCTTTCTCTCTGGACCATTCAAGGATTTTCTTAAGGTCTCGTTTTTTGATAATGTATCCTATGACGTGCATCCACAATTCTGGGTAGCTATAGTTGTGGTCATCCTCGGGGTGGTCTTTTTCACCTTTCCAGGTAGTTTGACTGTAGAGATTAAGGTAAGAGTGACCATCTTTTTCTATTTCGATAATCTTACTTGGGTCAGGTATATCTTCTGTCGAGTGTTTCCAATCTTTTCGATCCCAAGCATTATAAGAGGGTATCCACCATAAAGGATTATCATCTCGAGTATGTTTCTCGCGTCCATAAAGCCAGCGAGGGTCGATTGTTGGGTCTATATCCCTTAAGGATGTTTGATACGCGCCTTCGTAATTTACGAGTTTCTTATCGCTCCAATTTGTATCGTCAATAAGGTAAAAATTAGAACCCAATATTGCGGTAAATTCGTAAAGACCTATCCATTGATATTTTTTACCAATTCGCTCGGCAGAAGTTGATTGAAGCCTATCATATGAACCTCTTGCTCTATCAAACTCAAGATGGTCTTTTGGCAACCATCCAAGTTTTATTACTCTGTTGAATACCCACCTACGGGCAATGTTTGGGTCAAATTCTTTAGCAGGCGCGCTCGACACATGCTTCTCACCGGTTATATACTTCCTAAGTCCTTTATATCGTCGCTTCTTCAACGGGCTTAGTGACCTTACGAACTTATTCAGACCATCTGACACATCTGCCGTAGCGATTTCTGGCGCATCCTGTGATGCATCATCTTGATCGGGCATTATGCTTGCAAGGTATGGCTTAACATTCATATTAAACTTGAGCAAGTTATAAGAGTCGTAGAGTTTTTTCTGTTTAGGTGTTAAGGATTTGATAAAGTTATCATACTTTTTTCCGTCAGACTTCGGTATCGTTGTGCCTAGCTTGAGATTTGAGAATGGACGCAAGACAGACCCAAGTGTATAGTTCCCGAAATCTGCTAGCGCTTCACCCTCTCCGTACATAAGAGAACCCCAAATTGTGGCATAATCCCTATCTTCACCACGATATTTCTTACGAAGAGTGGCGATCGTAGGAATACGGCTGGGAAATGAGTAATACCTAAAGGGAGGTGTAATGTGTTTGAGGTTCACCTTTACATCGTTTTTGTAATGTCGCAGGTAGAGTTCAATAATGCCTTTCGCATGATCGTCTATAAGTGCATTTGGCAGACGCTTTGTATTAAGGAAATACTCGTTGTATATAAACTCGACAATCGCTTTAAAATTCGGCTTGTCTTTAGGATTTAGCGACAACACGCCATATGCAACCGCAAATAAACGTTCCACGATGTAGGGGTCGTCACATTCTACGAAATATTCACGAAGCAGGCTGACTAACGCACTTTGATGATTTTGGAGCATTGCTATCAATGACCGTGTCGATGTATCCCTTAGCTTTCTGTCGGTAGAAGCAAGTGTCCACGTAAGAGCAACTGACGCTAGAAGTACCGACTCATTAGAAGCTTTGTTGGATAGTTCGCTAAAGCTCCATGAATGTATACGATTTATCGCGTTACCTGTTTCATCGGTATGGTTTATTAAAAAGTCTTGCCACCATGCATCTCTTTTTCCAAGCTTGAACTTACCTAAATGAGAGTGTAGTTTCTTTGCGTTGAAAGGGTGACCAGGAATTGCGCAGACATCAAGCATTAAATTAATAATCTTGTACCAATCGTATTCACTATTTACGAAATACGTATTCATGTACTTGAGCGCTTGTTGAGAATTAATAAACTTTAAATCGCCACTCGTTTTATCTACGCTAGATACGTCACGCCATTTCAAACCTTCGATGAATGCAGACTGCATAATTTCTAAGTCGTGGTATTTTTTAGGCACAAGCCAGACTAGCTCATCACCTTTACACCTTTCTGGAATTTGGACTGCTAATGCTTCGATCAATCCCTTGTTCCATTGTTTGATTGTGTTTTCTAAGAAAGGATTGGTTTCGAAAAATACTTTTGCTTTTTCAGATGCGTCAGGTCCTTGTATGTCATTCTCCGTAAGTATAGAACGCACTATGAGATGATCGCTGAACTTATTGTATGTGAATTGGTAGCTGTATCCCCTGTGCTTACCATTGGCGTAGTGGGGATATTTTAGTACTAAGCCATGTCGCTCCATTAATACTATTAATTGTGTAGAATGACTGGCTAGTAGCTTATCTTTTTGAATGATATCTAAAAGTTTTCTTCGAAGAACGCGGTCTTTGCCATTTTGACCCATCCAGATGCCCATACGTTTGATGATATTGTTCCACAGGTAATCGTTTTTAGTTTTTCCCAAGCCTAGTTCGGCTAAGACTGTCTTCGACTGGTGTTCTATGTATTGCTCAAATGCATCAGTTGCTCCTTTTCCGCGAGGGGTCTTTGTTTTATCGGAGTAAGCCGTACAGAAGATACTTAAAAATAATGGATTTTTAAACTCTGGATCGATGATTGGAATTTCCGGTAACTTCAAGCCGTATTGATTGAAGAATGCCGGAACGGCTTCCCATTCCATTTCAGAGAAACCACTGTGCAAGACCGGTGTATATTTTTCACTGTCTTTGACGAGAAATTCATAACCATTGCGAAGACTAACTACAAGCGACACTCCTTTGATCGAGTAAAGCGGTGATAGCAGTTTCCATTTAATACGGTCTGCTTCGTTAATGGCATCAACGATAATGCAAACCCTATCTTTGGATTTGAGTGCAGTTTTCTTTAGGGATTTCAAAAAATCTGCGCTACTTTTAAAGCCAAGTATGTTAGCCATGCGATCGATGGGATTTGACGTTCCAGTAGCATCAAGCAATTCATGCGCAAGAAATATAAATGTAGGCTTACCATCTTTTATTCGTTCTTTGCTATAGTCGCATAGAAGATGAGTCTTGCCGATACCCGCCTCTCCCTTTAAAAGTAGTCTCGGCTTGTTAAAGAGCTTTGTCTTCTTGTCGCGTAAGAAGTAGGCGAGTTGATTAACTTCACTACTGAGTGACCATAGGTCATTCGCATGATACGACTTATCATTTCCGGGCTTCTTTCTTTCTTCGTCTTCAATTTCTCGAAGCTGGCTGTATTGTGTAAATAGTCTCGATGAAATATCTTCCAGACTTTGTGTAACTAGTGACCAATTAATGTTCCTATCCTTATCTAAGGACTTTAATGCAAAAAGACGATTAGTGATCGTTTTCAATTCGTTCTGTATTTTATCTAACTCAGTTTTGCTCTTCGGGTAGGCACGAATGGCAAGATCGAGATTATTCTTATGACCTATTTTGTAGAGTATTCGTGCTATATCGCTAACATACTTAGGGTCACGATTAAGGGCGTGTAGGTGATCGAACATAGACTGCACTCGAAGATTGACGGTCGTGTCGTAGCGTTTACCAGCTGCATTGATAGCTTTTTTGAGGCGCAACTCTTGAGCATTTTTGTCTAACATCTTGGTAATAATTATATGCTTAAAATTTGCAGCACGAAGCATAAGTAAAACTATGCGAGTAGATTATTTTGATTGATCGAATCGAGTGCAGAGTATTGGGAGCATCTTTAGTGACTGACTGTAGAGCTGGTATCATATTACTAATGGATAAGGACGTCACTAAACCAATAGAGAAAGATAAGCCGCCCGTGCCTAAGGTTGAGAAGGAACTCAAGGATCGAAGCCCCGGGGATGAATTGGCTCGTCTTATTATTAAAGCGGCTGCACAATTGCGGAAGCATGTTAAATGGTCTGACGATAGTTATCATATGATTTACGGTGCGAGTAGTGGTGACCCAAAAGGGTATTATCTTTATGGTGTACTTAATGAAATTGAGAAGGCATGCTTCTCAATGATGCAGGCCGCTGATTGGGTTCAGGAGAGCGAAGAAAGCTATAATCCTAAAGAGTTCAATGAAGAAGAGCAGCGAATAAATGACAATTTACTCCACTCTAAAATCGATGAACTCTCATTATGGGAGCGAAAAATGACCGAATTAATGGTGGCGCTAGTCGGATTTCGCGAGGCTAATGAAGAGAAATACTATAGACATTACTTGGCTGTTCATGAATTGCAAAACTTAACGTATTCGCAAAATGACCTTATGGAATACTATGGAATGCGGAGCGAGAACTATGCTTATCAGCAACAAGAGTTGTATGATTTAATCGACGGAATTTCAAAAAACTTAGACGTAAATAAGACATGGTATGTCAAAAAAAATCGCGCAGGAAAGCTTAAGCGAGGCTTAGAGAACTTTAATGCGTGTTTTGAGTATGCTTTCGAAATAATGGAAGAGCAACTGCGAGCTACGCTACGGACGCAATTTCTTTCTTTTGGAAGCCAAAGTAGTCACATACACGTAGGTACGGCTTCAGACGAGAGTAATTTAGATTTGGAAAATGTTTCGGCGCATGTAGGTAGGATAGGGATGCTTGCGATGCATGTAGCTGTTTTGGTGAAAGAATTACTTGGCGCAGAAGGTGATAAAGGTGCGATTGAAACTTGTTCACGCATAATTAATGAGAATGATTATCCATTAAACCTTCATAGAAGAAGGACGAATCCTGATGTAATCATTGGTGATTTTGTTGTAGCAGGTAGGGATTTAGCGCAAGTAATAAATGTGAATGTTAGCGAGAAATATGGCTTTAAATCTTTCAGGGTTCGTTTTCTCGAGCGTGAACCGTTGCCAGGTCTGACTGAAGATGAGTTTGTGGGTGAGCATATTCGTAAAATATTTCGTGGCAAAGATTTAATAAAACAAACGGTCGAGATGGCTAAAAAAATAAATCCAGATGCTAAACCTTCTGAAGAAGAAATTAATCAGTTGATGTGTGAAGGGGTAGTACTAGAGTGGAATAATGGTTTGAAGGAGTATGCACTTAATCAGCTTGGCGGCAAAGAAAAACTTGAAGCATTCCGCCGTGAGATGGACAAAAAAGTTGCTCCTATAAAGAACTTTTTGGAAAAGACCGATAAAGATAGCGATTAGTAAATAATCGATTCTTTAATACTATTTGATGAAGGTTTGATAACTATAGCAGGAATGCCGGGTAACCCACCATCCAATAGTGCTGAAAAAAGTTTAAGTAAGTTCTGTAGCTCCGCACCAAGAAAAAGCCACTACTGTAGTGGTTTTTTCTTTAGTCTTTTCTGAAACTACGTAGGTTACCTAGAGTCTTTATCGCGCGAAGGTCGCAACCTCTATGCCTGCCTGAAGTCCATCAAGTATAATAAACCTAATGACAAAAACCATCGGCTTACTTCCATTTCATTCGTATACTCATTCCGATTCAGTTGCCGATAGTGTTGGGCGGGCGCTATCACGCTTCGATCTATCGAACGTTGCCATCGCTTCAATCGATCCCGAATTATCCGACACCGCACAATTCTGTGCAGCCTATACTATAACCCTCAGCCAATCGGTCAACTGTGTGATTGTTCAGGCGAAAAGACGGCAGGATGTGTGGTTCGCAGCTTGCTTGGTTCGAGCTACAGATAGGATCGATATAAACGGTGTCGTTCGTCAAGCGCTTGAGGCACGAAAAGTATCGTTCGCAGCGATGAGCGATGCGGTGTCGTTGACGGGAATGGAATATGGTGGGATCACGCCGATTGGGCTACCGGATGGTTGGCAGATCTTGGTTGATGAAAAGGTTGCCACGTTACCTGAGGCGGTCATTGGAAGCGGAAGGAGAGATTCGAAATTACTTGTCTCTGGCGATTTCCTGTCAGCGCTCCCAAATGCCCAAGTTTTAACCCTGACAAGACTTAGCGAATAGCGCGCGTAGCTCGTAGGCGCAAAAGCAACATAGCAATGATGACAAAAATTGAAATAGTGACACATGTTGCGATGACCTGCCCAAAGGAACTAAACGCGGGATTGAAGAACGGATAGGGATACCATCCGCTTGCTCCACCACGAACAAGCGTAAAGATGACGTAAGCGATAGGGAATAAAAGCCATAGTGCGGCGTGTTTTAACGAGACGCGCGCTTGAGGCGGGAAGATAAGCCAGTCGGCAACCACAACGATTGGCATAATGTAATGCAAGACGATATTGTCCCATGGTACGGCTGTAAGCCGGACGTTTTGTAGGCCGGCGAGGAGGAAGGCAAAGATAACACCAGTCATTGCCATGTATAGGGTGACTGCGCCGCGGACGACCTGAGCAGTAGGACTGATGCGCG
This sequence comes from Patescibacteria group bacterium, assembly GCA_913775275.1. Lineage (GTDB taxonomy): Bacteria > Patescibacteriota > Saccharimonadia > Saccharimonadales > Saccharimonadaceae > Microsaccharimonas. The sequence continues at coordinate 13,023 of CAJYIP010000003.1, forward strand.
CTTTGCAAGCGAGATAGATCAGCACTATTCCTGCAGCGATATTGCTGAGGATCGTGAAGTACGAAAAGAAATAGATCGGATTGAACGTTCCTTCGATAGACGTGACGGCCATTTCAGTTAAAACTGCCGACAGACCGAGTAGGCCAAAGAATAAACGAACTGTGCGGATGTAAGCATCTTTCATACCGCCATCATAGCAAGCATGAGCATATTTTGCACGACATTTGCTATCATATGGAAAGACAAGGAGTTCATATGTCATATCAAGCCTATCTCGACAACATCGAAAAACAGACAGGTAAGACTCCTCAGCAAATTATTGATGAGGCGCACGATCGAGGATTTGAAGCGGATACCAAAGCGACAGAAATAATAGTATGGTTAAAGACTGACTTTGGATTGGGTCACGGACATGCTGCCGCAATGGCGAATGTCATCAGAAAAGGCCCAGTCATAAGCGACAAGCATGTCGGATCGTCAGGCGTCCACCGAGATGAATCGACGATTCTTCGACTTGATGGGATTGATCGCCGTTAAAGATTTTTTGGCTGCCATTTCTCCTACTCCTGCTTCTGAATTTTATCGACTGTATCGAGCACGCTCTGCGAGTTAACGAGCGATGCATTCAGGCCGTCACCTGCATAAAAGCTTGCCTCGGGTTGATCGCCAGTAACCTTTGGTAAACTAGCCCATTCCTTTGCGAGATTGGCGGCAAAATCTTCACGGCTGATATGACCGTCAACGTACTGTACCGCGCCACGCCGTTCGAGTAACGTGATCGCCATACGATCTTGCATCGATGCATTAAATCGCTCATTGCCGTTTAACTTCATGTCACGGATCAGTCCCTCGAGCGTCGTGCTGATGATCTGGTACCGTCCGACAGCACTGCTCGGATTGCCAGCAGCAATAAATTGTTCTTGCCATTGCCGAACCTCGCGAATCGTCATATCCGTGAATCGTACGGTCTGGTTATTCGCATTGCCGAAATGTGCGTTATAGTTGCCGCGACTTTCAGCTCGAGCGATGAGATCGAGTAGCGGACGAACACTGGCTGTATCTAGTTCACTATGTCGATTCATCATAAGGCTGTTGATCCATAAGGCCCCGAGGGCTAAGATGACGATCGTTGTAAAAGCAAGCTGAGACGGTCTGTCTCGGCGAAAAGATCGCCAAAATCTGCGTAGGCTTACTTTTGACATTACTTCAGATCATCAATGAATGATTTAAACTTACCGTCTACTTCTTTTGATTCGTCAGGCAGGCGCGATGCTTGATCTTTGGCGCTATCAGTCACTGGTCCGACGATAAACTCACGGATTTCACCGTAGACCTTTCCATATGACGTCGCAATCGTTTGAATTTCAGGTTTCAGATTACCTTGTTTTGTTTTGAGGAGCGTCGCAATTTCTTCAAACTTCTTTTGCGCTTCCTTTAAGTTTTCAACGCCAGTTTTTCGGTCAGATTCATATTGTGGGGCAAAGGTGTATGAATTAAATGAGTCAGCTATTTCGCCAAATTTCTTTGCTTGACCTTCGACTTTTGAAATATTTGCTTCAGTTTGTTCCGATGGAATCGGTGTCGCTGATTTTACGAGAGCAGTAAAATCTGTCACCGTCGTGACGACTTCTTCGAACGTGCTTGCTTCTTCAAAAAAAGTTCTTGTCTCGCTGATCAGAGTCGTGTAACGTTTTTGAAGCGCTTCAGCATCACGATATTTACTACTGAGTTGTGAGCCGAGGAAAACATCTTTCAGCTCAATTGGCTCTTTGATGAGCTTGGCACGATCAACCATCGTCGGACCTTCGCGGATGGCTTCTGCTTTTGCGAGGACGTCTTTACGGTAAGTAGTTGCGGCTTCGTCAGCTTGTTTTGTTAGTGAGACTGACGTAAAGACGCCTGCCGCAATGATAACGATAAGAGCCGCGACGCTTGCGATGATAATTTTTGTACGTTTCGTCATGTTACATTCCTACCTGACTTGCATTAATTAAGAGAACGAAGAATCCGATGAACCAGGCGATGGCAACCAGAGTACCGACACTAATTGTTGTTGCGAGCATACCGCCGCTCATCGGCTGTTTTGGATGAGTGGTTTTCAGCTCGCGTTTTTGTGAGATGATGATTTGTCTCATAACGACAGTGACGGCAACTGCAGTCGCGAGAAGAATAGATGCGGCGCCAATAAGTCGGAAGTAGAATTCTTCTAGAAGTGATTGATCAAGGAAAATCCACGGGACGAGTAGAAGCGTCCACAGTGCGAGCAGGCCAAGGCTCACATAAGTCGTAGCTTTGACCGCGGAATGCGCGATCCGATTACTTAATAAACCAGAGGCGATGAAGGCCGAGCCAATCAAAAGGGCGTAAAGATTAAAAGCGCGCCATGAGAGATCAGCATCCCAAACGCCCCATATGCCAAACGTTGATGTAATGATGTTCGCTAATACGACTCCAAAAATAGTCGTTGGGACAAGCGATCGGCCAATCAATGATTCTTTATCACTTGATATAAACCCGAGCAGAATAAGTGTATGGGACACGAGAATGAATGTCGTGAACAGCGTTCGTTGGATAATCTCGTTGAACTCGCCAATCAAAATTGCTGCGACTGATATGAGGGCAGATGCAACCAGGCCGCCAATCAGAACGTACATAGTAGCCAATTTGATTTTGTTCGAAGCCGACTGCCTTGGTGCAGGAACGTCTACTGTGGATGTCTCTGTCGTATGGGTCATGAAATCTCCTTTATATTGCTTCTATTGTATCATTCCGATGAGCTATTCTTTTTCTTCATCGCTGGCATTAAAAACGGTTTCTTCTTTTTCGATCGACGCTTGGTTAAGTGCAATCGAGACATCGGTAGATATTTTCAGCGAACTCAATGTTTGACGATAGGCATCGATTGAGAGGTCTGGCCGAGCATGAACGGCACCCTCTATAGAGCGTGAACTGCACCTAATGACGACTGCATGTGCGGCCTTGCAGATTTGTTCGCTTGATTTTTTATCATCGAGAAATGGGTCGTATTCTGATGAGCTAAAGGTCAGGAATGAGGGACGTTGGACTTCTAGCGGTTTGTCGTCAATCGCAGCGAACATCTGAGGAAAATCAGCTTGTCGGATGATGGTTGCTTGTTCGTACAAAAGTCGGTTAGTCGGCGTAAATTCATTATTAATACGAGAATTGGTTGTAACGAGCGCCGTATAGGCGGAGCTCACGTCATTGATAGTACCTACTTGATTGAGTAAATCAATGACTCCATGGGCATAGGTTGAATATTCGATATCGGGCACTATATCACGAGCGATGTCGGCCAGCCGGAGTTCCAGAAGTTTATTATTTCGTAAGCTGTCGATATTGTAGGGAGTGGCAACAAAGATGCCAAGGTCGACGGACAAATCGGGTGCGTCCATAAGTGCTGGAATGGTTTTACTCGTGACGACACCACCTGCACTTTCGCCGACAATTGCTATATGGGAGACATGCTCTTCCGAGGCTTTGATGGCGATCTTTTCGGCTATTGCATCGGTGCTTAGCGGCGCGTTTCCGTAGCTCAAATACCAAATTTTTCCATCATATAATTCTTTTTGAATTTCAGACCCGAGGCTCGATGCCAACCAATTGCTATCGTACGATCCAAAGCCATCGACCAACACAATAGCGCGATTGTCATATCGAGGATCAAGCGAAGAGTTAGCAAGAGCACCGATCGAGATATTATTACGCTCGATTCGCTCTTTGTTGGCGGAGACGTCATGGGCATATTCGTAGCTCATCAAACTCATAGCACTCGCCGCAAGTAATAGTGCGGTTGCCTTGTAAGGGCGCAATCGGTTTTTTCTCTCTATACCGCGAATAGTTTTTTCTTCCTCTGGAAGAAGTGCGGCGGGCAATTTTTCCGGCGACATTGCCTATAGTATACGCCTATTTGCTTGGTTCGGGATCGGGAATCGTGTTGTAAAAAGAAGACAGTTTTTTGTACGACCGACTAGTAAACACCAGACTTGCGATAATAACCATGATCGCACCAGCAACGAGGAAAACAAGAGCAATGCCTCGGGCGTTGCCAGTCCCGAGGAGGCCGCTAAACTGAGCTTGGCCGATCGGGCCACTAAGATATGGAATGATGAAGAATTCGGCGATAGGAGCAATTAAGAAAGATGTGATTGGTGCGGCAGCAGCTTCAATGCTCTGAGCAAATCCAAATACTCGACCCTGTTTTTTGAAAGGCACGACTTTTTGGATGGTTGTCTGTTCGGCAGCTTCGATAATTGGGAAGAGAATCATGTAGACAAACATCCCAATCGCAAATAGTGGCCACCACTCTCGAACAGTAAACAGCGCACCGATCACACCCATTGCGATGTTCGCAAGAAGGAGTGTTCGGATAGGATTTTTACCTAGTCCGAACTTGGCAACCAATAATCCACCAATAATAAAGCCCGTACTAGTAGCACCAAGGATGACACCCCACCATTCAACGCTAAAAAGCGTCAAGCCATAGGGGTCCATCAATGCCATGTACACGCCACCGATCAAATTGTTGAATGTCGTAAAGATAATAAGCGCAAACAGACCCGGTACAACTTTGATGGCAGCGATACTTCCCTTAATATCAATTTTCTTTGTATCGAGCTCTGGATCGTGGACGATATGATCTTCTTTGATCTTGATAAACGATAAGTGAAGCAGGGCAAAGCCGGTTAATCCAATTGCGATGGCAAGCGTCCAGCCCATACCGAGTAACCCAATCGATAAACCGCTAAATACAGAGGTTACCATAAAAGCGAGACCCTGGACGGTACCGACGAGCCCGTTAGCGTTTGCTCGTTTTTTTGCTGGAACAAGGAGCGTCACTGTCGTTGAGAGTGCAATATTACGCATGTTTTCGACAACCGCACCGATCAGGATGATGCCGCCGAACAGCCAGAAGCCAGGATGCAACCAACTAACAAGTTGGTCGGTTGGTATGATCAGGAATATAGCGCCAGCGATAGCATATGCGGTGAATGTCACGACTGTTGCAGCTACCATAACATTTTTCTTTTTGTGTCGGTCAACAATTGTGCCGAAGATCATACTAAATAGAGCGATCAGCAGCATATATGCACCGCCGATGATGCCAGTCGCGAGAACTGAGCGTGTCTCGAGGTACACCCAGAAAACGAGGGCAAACCAAAGGTAGCTCGTCGTGACATTAGCGATCAATGTGTTTATAAGAACGTGGTAGAACTGTTTCATATAGCTATATCTTATCCCTAGGTAAGCTGTTTGCCTATGGTGCATGATATAATTATGCAAGCTGGCGCGTTGGCGGAGCAGTTACGCAGCGGTCTGCAAAACCGCGTAGACGGGTGCGACTCCCGTACGTGCCTCCAAATGACTTTCTTCTTATGAAGGAAGTTTTTTGTTTATCAAATCACGTAGTTCGGGAAAAGTTGGTTGGAAAAAGTGATTTCGGTCGGTAAAAATATGGGATATCGCCGAAGGAATATCTTTTTGGAATTTTTGTAATTCAGTGAACGGAGAGACGGGATCGTCTTGACTGTGAAGGAGATGCACTTCTCGAGCACTTCGCTCAACGCCTTTCGCTGAGTTAATTTTAAACGAGCCAAGATCTTCGAGGGATTCATCGTTGTAGCATGGTGAAACTAAAATGATACGATCAAGATGAATTGGTAATATCGTCTCATTAAGATAGCGAGCCAAGAACATGGCCCCGAGACTATAGCCAACAAGCTGCGTGTCTGAAGATAAGAAGGGAACTAGTTTTTCAAAAAAGATACACCACTCATCGTATACTGCATTTTGTTTATTGGGGAAGTCTGGAAGGAGGACAGCCGTGTCGTTGAGTTCATCGGCAAGCCAATCACGCCATTTCTGACTCTTTAGCAATCGGTCATACGATAGTGTCTGTGCCGCTAATGCAGATCGATATGAGTCGTAAGAGTTGTAGCTTGAACCGCCATGAATAATTAACACTTGTTTCATGGGTTAATTCTATCAGTCTTTGCTATAATATTTTTAGTTCTATGCGCGGATGGTGGATTACGTAATATTCGTAGACACCTCTCGTGTGCTGTAGGACATATGCGCGGATGGTGGAATTGGTAGACACGAGAGACTTAAAATCTCTTGACTTCACGGTCGTGCGGGTTCAAGTCCCGCTCTGCGCACCATACATGATTGCATCAAACTCGGCTTTTGTCGGGTTTTTTGCTATAATAGGAACATAAATTAGAAAGGGATATACTACATGCAACTCTGGATCATTCTGCTCATCGTCGCCATCATTCTCATTGTTGGAATTTATATTTGGGCAACATATAACGCTCTTGTGACATTGAAACTTCGCGTTGAAGAAGCGTGGAGCGACATTACGGTGCAACTCAAGCGTCGTCTTGATCTTATTCCTAACCTGATCGAAACAGTGAAGGGATACGCTGCTCATGAGAAAGGCGTCTTTGAAAGCGTAACTGCCGCCCGTGCAAACGCAATCGATGCAAAGGGCGTTAAAGAAACTGCTGCTGCGGAAAACCAGCTCGAAGATACTCTAAAAAGCCTCTTCGCCGTATCTGAAGCGTACCCTGACCTCAAGGCAAACCAAAACTTCATTGAACTCCAAAATGAACTTGTTGATACTGAAAACAAAATTCAAGGTGCTCGTCGTTTCTATAACAATGGTGTCGTGACATTGAACACAAAAGTTCAAACGTTCCCAAACAACTTTGTCGCGTCTGCTTTCAAATTTGACAACAAAGACTTCTTCGAACTCGACGAAGCGGAGCAAGCAGTTGCTGAAAAACCAGTTCAAGTTAAATTCTAAGTTCTTGCTAGGAACAGTATATGTATAAAGCAATTGCCGCGAACAAGCGGAACACATTGTTGATCATGGTAGTCTTTGTTGGATTAATTTCCGGCATTGGCTTCCTCTTTAGCTGGTTGTACGGCTATCCGTCGATTACTTTATGGGTTGTTATCGGATCAGCTATCTACGCTTTGATCCAGTATTTTTTGGCAACAAAACTTGCGACATCGATGTCCGGCGCTCAAGAAATTCAGAAAAGTGATAATCCGCGTATTTATCGAATTGTTGAAAATCTATCGATCACGCTTGGACTACCTATGCCAAGGGTTTACATCATAAATGATCCGGCACCAAATGCTTTTGCGACCGGACGTGACCCAAAGCACGCTGTTGTTGGCGTTACGACTGGGATGATGGAAATTATGGACGATAATGAACTAACGGCGGTTATGGCACACGAGATGGGTCACGTCCAGAACTATGATATTCGAGTGAGCATGATAGCTTTCGGACTTGTCAGCGCTATTGGATTTTTATCTGATATTGTCATGCATATGATGTTTGCGTCTAATCGACGCGAAAACAATAACCCAGTAATTTTGGTAGTAGGTATCATCGTCGTTATATTGGCGCCAATTATCGCATTGATTGTTCAAATGGCAATCAATCGACAACGCGAGTATCTTGCTGATGCAAGCGGTGCGATGACGACGCGAGATTCCGAATCGCTTGCTCGAGCCCTCGAAAAGCTACAAACGTATGGTCGGCCAATGCAGCATCAGAACAGTTCAACTGCGAACCTCTTCTTTAGTAATCCTTTGAAACCAGGTTTTTTTAGCAAGCTCTTTAGCTCTCATCCACCCCTTGAAGAACGAGTTCAGAGGTTGCGTCAGAATGCCGAAAAGTTCTAAAATAACCAGTACGGGAAAGGCGAGCTTCACGACTTCTTTCAACGAATGGAGACATCGAGTCTACGCGCTGCGTTCAGCATATCTCAATCGTCGCGTCCATAAGTCGTTTAGGCTCAGTGATCGTCGTGACTATAAACGTGCGCTTTTGTTACCCGGCTATTGGCGACTGACGGGGCACGTCAACTCATTACTGTTTCGCTATAAAAAGACTTTTTTACTGCTGGGGCTTCTGTATGCGGTTTTTTGGATCATCATTGTCGGATTCGGTTCACAGGCCAATTATTTGAGTTTAGTTGACGGTATTCGTGAGTCTGGTATCGAAGAGGTCGGTCATTTTGGCGCTGGAATAGCTCTTTTTGCCTCAGTTGCGGCAAGTGGGTTAACGTCGGCTCTGACGATTGATCAACAGATATATTCCGTCATTCTGGTACTCCTTATTTGGTTGACGACCGTATGGCTACTTCGTCAAATAATGGCAGGGCATTCAGTTCGACTTCGGGACGGGCTATACAGTGCCGGTGCGCCAATCGTCGCTTTATTTTTGTTAGTCATAGTCAGTCTAGTGCAGCTTCTTCCACTTGGTATAGCAATTATTGCGTATCAAGCCGCTCAGGTCTCGGGCCTACTGGAGGGTGGTGTTGAAGCAATGTTATTTTGGGTCTCTGCCGGATTAGCTGGGCTGCTATCTCTCTATTGGGTGACAAGCACATTTTTCGCCATGATTGTCGTGACGCTTCCAGGTACCTACCCGTGGCATGCCTTACGGACGGCGGGTGATATGGTGTCTGGCCGTCGGCTGCGATTATTGCTTCGATTGCTCTGGATGTCATTATTAGTTGCAGTAACGTGGATACTCGTATTACTTCCAGCCATTTTGCTGACTGAATGGATGACATCATTCTGGTCATGGGTGCAGTTTGTCCCGATCGTACCGGCCACACTGCTCATTTTGACAACACTATCACTCATTTGGTCATGTGCGTACATATATATGCTTTATAGAAAGGTGATTGATAATGATCAAGCCTAGCGATCGGCTACACGAATTAAAGGATTTGCTGAATGAATACAGTTATTCATATCATGTCCTTGATCGACCATCGGTGTCAGATGCCGTCTACGATAGTCTTTTTCAAGAACTGAAACAGCTTGAGGCGACTCATCCAGATTTGATAATGACCGATAGTCCAACGCAACGTGTCGGCAACGAGTTGAAAGGTGGCTTCCAAAAAGTAACCCATAGTAGTCGTATGTTGAGTCTGAACGATGTTTTTGATCGTTCGGAAGTTGAAGCGTGGGTTGTACGCATGGACAAGGCGCTTCCGGGTAAAAAACATGAATTTTTTGCTGATATAAAAATGGATGGATTGGCGTGTGCCCTTATCTATCAGGACGGTGTGTTTGTTCAGGCGGTGACCCGTGGCGATAGCTATATAGGTGAGGATGTTACTGCGAATGTCAGAACAATAAAAAACGTTCCACTTCGGTTACGCTCAAAAGAAGGGTATGAATTTTTGCTCGAAGGACGTACCGAAATACGCGGTGAAATCGTGATGCTGAAAAAAGATTTTGATGCCTTGAATGATCGTCAAGCGAAGGCAGGAAAGCCACTGTTCGCTAACCCTCGAAACCTTGCCGCCGGGACGATTCGTCAACTCGATCCTAAACTCGTTTCCGAGCGACCGCTTAGCTTTAGGGCTTACGATATCCTTCGCCAATCGAACGATGATATTCCAACGAATATGTTTGCCTATGAAGCACTCAGTGCTATAGGTGTTTCTCGTAATCAGCAAGCATCGGTGTTTACTGAACTGAACGATGTCATGATGTTTGTTGATGAGTGGGATGCAAAGCGGCACGACTTACCGTTCAATACGGACGGGCTTGTTATTAAATTGAATGATCGTCAACAATTTAGTGCGTTGGGTGTCGTAGGCAAACAACCAAGAGCAGCTGTGGCTTATAAATATGCCGCTGAACAGGCGACAACAATCGTCAAAGATATTGTCATCAGTCTTGGCCGGACAGGTGCAGCGACGCCTGTTGCTGTATTTGATCCAGTTGTCGTTGCTGGAACTACCGTCCAGCATGCTAGTCTCCATAATGCCGACGAGATTGCACGACTAGACGTCCGTGTGGGCGATACGGTTGTAATCTTTAAGGCTGGTGATATTATTCCGCAGGTAGAATCTGTTGTAAAAGAGTTACGACGCGACAATACTAAACCTTTCGATTATGAACAAGCACTAAAACAGCAATATCCTGAATTACAGTTCGAGCGTCAAGCTGGCGAAGCGGTCTACCGCGTTAAAGGAGCTACGGGCGAGTTGCTGTTAAAAAAAGGGCTTGAACATTATGCGTCTCGCAGTGCTCTCGATATAGATACACTTGGTGAAAAAAATGTCACCGCACTTGTTGATGCTGGGCTCGTAAAAGACTTAGCTGATATTTACGCACTGACGATCGAACAGGTATTGGCGCTCGATAGATTCGCTGCCATTTCAGCCCGAAAGTTGATTGATGCGATACACGATAAGCGGCAACCAGCGCTTGAACGTTTCGTTTATGGTCTTGGAATCCGTCATGTTGGTACGCAAACGGCAATCGACCTGACAAAAACGTTTCCATCGCTTGAATTACTGCGTGACGCGACGATGGATCAATTACTGGCTATTAATGGTGTTGGTAAGGTTGTGGCTGAAAGCATTGTGGCTTGGTTCAGCGATGAAGATAATCAGAGTATGTTAGACAAATTTGGCCGGTTGGGCGTTAAGCCGCTTATGACGAAAACATCACGTGATTTAGATGGTATTGCCATCGTGGTAACCGGATCGCTTGAGTCGTTATCGAGGGACGAAGTAGCAGAGCTCGTTCGTCAAAAGGGCGGGACATTCCAGTCATCTGTCGGTAAGGATACGACCTATTTGGTGTCGGGTGGGAAGGTTGGTGCAAGCAAGTTAGCGAAGGCGAACAAGTATGGCACTCAGATTATCGACGAAGCTGCATTGTTAAAGCTGCTGGGAAAGTAGTTGCTTATGAGGCGCGTTATCCATCATACGAAACGCATTGCCATCGGTATCGCAGGCGCTGTTGTTGTCGTAGCGGGTATTATCATGATTCCTTATCCAGGTCCTGGCTGGCTTGTTGTGTTCGCCGGCCTGGGGATATTAGCAACGGAATTTCCGTTTGCTGAAAAAATATTGACTTATGTACGTAGGCAATACGATAGATGGGTTGCATGGCCGGTACGCCAGACGTGGTGGGTAAGAAGTCTGACGTTGATCTTTACGGTATGCGTCGTTATTGTAACAATATGGCTCGTCAATGGTTTTGGCATTTCGAATAGTATCTTTCATCTCGACCAAGAATGGCTCAATTCTCCTTTGGTATAACATTTCTTCAACATAAAAATTCCCCTCTACGGGGAATTTTTATTGTAAAAGGTATAAATTACCAGCTACGTTGGCGGAAAGCGTTGCCGCCTCCGTTGTTGTTGCCACCAAAGTCGCGACGAGGGCGGTCTTCTTTTGGACGTGCAAGATCAACATTGATCGCACGGCCATCGAGTTCCTTACCGTTTAGTTCGTCGACAGCTTTTTGGTTGTTCGCTTCATCAGTGAATTGAACGAAACCAAAGCCGCGTGAGCGGTTGGTGTCACGGTCGATAGCGACACGTGCACTTGCAACTTCGCCGATTTGCTCAAAAAAAGCTTTGAGTGTGTCGTCAGTTGTTGCGTATGCAAGGCTACCGATAAATAGATTCTGTGACATGGATGTCTTTGTTCTTTCTTCTTAACTTATGCGTCAGATCGACCCTGGCTCGTAATATGCGAAGAAGAACTTTGATCTTCAGGCATCGTACATGCATGTTCTAACACCTTTAGTTAAGCATAGACGATAGTTAAATACCATAGGGAAGTCGTTATTGTAAAGAGTAGAGAAGTCTTCCTATTGTGCTTATGCCATAGTTGGTTCATAATAGTGCCATGCTGGTGCGCTAGTGGGGCAGGCCCTAAAAGCGCTTTTAAAAAACAAACACGCATAATAAACAGCACCGCCCCGGGTGGGCGCGCAACAGCTCACGAGAAAACGTTTCTGGTTTCGGAAACGTTTTTTTGTTATACTCTCACAGGTAACATGGGGCATTGGCACAGTTGGCTAGCGCGCTTCCATGGCATGGAAGAGGTCATCGGTTCGAATCCGATATGCTCCACCATAAAATTATAAAAAAAGACGCTTAATGAGCGTCTTTTTAAATTGCGTAGACGTTGGCGCTGGTCGATTGCGTCTCGATAGACTCCCAATCTTTTTGACTTGTGACGAAATGTGTCGCGTCTGATTGATAAAACCAGCCATCGTGCGTATGATTTGCTTCATAGCGATAGCGCCAATCTTTTGCTTCGGCGTCCCATTCTGCACCTAATACACGGACAGCAGCACGATAATCATTACTTTCGAATACGATGTCTTGTCCGATAAAAAATTTTGGTTGTTGCATAGATGCCTTTCATGACGCGCTTACGGTATACCCTTATTGTACCGTATAGAAACGAGACATGTATGCTTACGTGTCCTAGCGCTGGACATCTTGCGACCAATCGCCCATAATCATAATCATTATGAATCAAGTAAACGATTCTCTTTTGCGACGAGGTTTTGCGTTACCGACAGTCTTGATTTCTTCGGTTGTCTTGATTATTGTCTTGACGACAACAATCCAGCTCGTGGTTACCACGTCTGTTTCGCTCCGCGAGCAGTTGAATGACAGGATGGTGAACCTAGCGTCCGAGGCGGGTGCTGAACACGCACAGGCGTGTTTACAGGCAAACAATTATATTGCGCAATGGAATGATAATAGTCCGCTGCGACCAGGCTCCTCCTGTAGTGGATATACCAATGGTACCTGCCCAAGCGCATGCTATACGTCGA
>CAJYIP010000004.1 GCA_913775275.1 Patescibacteria group bacterium
CAATAAAATCCTCAAAGCTGCCAAGGGCATGCAGCACAACCGCACACGAAGCTACCGACTTGCCAAGCAAGCCGTTACTCGTGCGCTTGAATACGCATACCGCGACCGACGTAACCGTAAACGCGACCTCCGTGGTCTCTGGATCACTCGTATCAACGCGGCCGCTCGCCTTGAAGGCACAACATACGGTCAGTTGATCGCCGGCCTCAAGACTGCAAAGATCGAACTTGACCGTAAGGTTCTCGCTGAACTTGCTGTTTCTGAACCAGCCGCTTTTAGCGCTGTCGTCAAGGCTGCGAAGTAATCAGTACACGACGCTGCAACTAAAAAATCACCCGTTTCAGGGTGATTTTTTAGTTGAACAGTCCGTCTATAAGCCGGGTTTTGTCGTGAACGATCATCTATCTAGTCGCGTCATTGCTGAAGCGATCGAGCGGGTATCGACCAACGGACGGATCGCCCTTGATGTTGATCTCCTTGCAGCTGACAGGGTTTACCTTCTCCGCATGTCACCATGCGACGCTGTGGGCTCTTACCCCACTCATTTCACCTTTGCCCACCGAAGTGGGTAGTTTTGTTTCTGTGGCACTTTCCCTACGGTTGCCCGCGGTCGCCGTTAGCGACTGTCATTATCCTAAGCTGCCCGGACTTTCCTCTTGTTTTAAGGCAAGCGATCGTTTAACGAACTGCTCAAAAAGTATTATACCACGTTTATGCTTGCTTGGTCGCGGCTCGTTTGTGGGCATCAAGGGTCTTATTGACCATAGTGTCAGCTAGCTGATTGAATTCTCTTTGCACATGGCTAAATCCGACATGTTCAAAATCATTCATCAGCTCTCGAATACGCTCATGTATCGGCCATAGTTCTCGATTTTTGATTTTGTAGATGCCTTTCATCTGGTTGACGACTAGCATACTGTCAACTTTGAAATCAATTCGCTTGTAACCAAGCTCTCGTGCTTTTTCTAGCCCCAAACGCACCCCATGATATTCGGCCTGGTTATTGGTTGTAATGCCGAGGTATTCTCCGCCTTCTGCAATCACCTCTTGTTGCTGATTGATAATGACATATCCGGCGGCTGAAGGGCCGGGATTACCGCGCGATCCACCGTCGGAATAAATAGTAATGTCACTATTCGTTGTTTTTTCTGCACCACTCAATGTCACCGCCTTAAGGGTTTGATCAACGATTGTTTCCTGATGAATGATGCCTAGAAGTAACTGTGACAGATCAGTTAGCTCTTTTCGTTGTATATCATGCAACGACTTCCAAACGTATTTACTGTAATTTCCGCTCAAGCGTATGGCATGAGTATCAGCCGCTGGACTGACAATATAGACGATCACTCCATACTGAATATCGCGATCATCGTGATCGATATATGTAACGGCATCAAATAGTTGACTGCTTTTGATATGGATGCCTGCGTCATCATGAAGGTAGCGACGTAGCGCGTCTTCTGGTTGCTCATTGTATGCTAGCTTACCGCCAGGTAATTCGAACTGTCCGAGAATCGAAGGACGGCCGTTCGCACGTTTTAGTAACAGCGTTTTGCCGTTTTGATTGATAATGGCGCGAACTGAGAGACGTTGTTTCATGCTGTTTGTCTTGTTTATGGTTATCGCTATTGTACCATGGTCGTAATAAACAAAAAAACCCAGGAAGGCCTCGTCAGTACTATGATAGTTTCCCGCGTATGATTACTGTGGTTGTCCGCAGTCCGTCTCCACAGAGACGGCTCATCTTGGTTTCCCTATCGTATGATATCGGAAAATCATATGTACCTTGGTACCCTTCTGGGTACTTATTATTGTATCGTTAAATTCTGAAGATTACATTAAATACGTCGATAATATGCGCGATTATTTCACTCATTATTGGACCGAGGAAGCGTGAACCAACCAGGACAAGGGCAAAGATAAAGATCAGCCCGTATTGCTCGATAAAGCGCATACCGGTGCGAACGAATTCAGGTGCAAAAGCGTAGATGACTCGTGACCCATCAAGAGGCGGGATCGGCAACATATTAAAGACAAAGAAGCCGAGGTTAACAAAAACGAATGTCGCAAACGCCTGACCAACCAGTCCTTCAGTTGGCATGCCGACAATTGCCCAGACACCAAAACCAATGAATGCCAACAAAAAGTTCGTCAGTGGACCAGCGATCGCGATCAGTGCAGCACCCCAGTCCCCGCCCTTCACCCGGTCAGGATTGAACGGGACCGGCTTCGCACCACCAAAGACCGGCGCTCCAATGACGGCAAGTGCCAATGGCAATAGTATCGTAAGGAATGGGTCGATATGCTTGATAGGGTTAAGCGTCAGCCTCCCCTGAAGTTTTGCCGTATCATCCCCTAGCCAATAGCCAACAAATGCGTGCATCGCTTCATGAAGTGTCATCGAGATAAGGATTGTCCCGACGACGAGGAGAATTGTCGTGATGATGTCCATTGGATTCATTATACCAGCATCCCTCTCTCTTTGACCTCTTGACTACATGGTCAAAAAAAGGTAAAATCAAGTCCAGTGTTTCGAAATGTTTTACGTTTCGATTGATATAAGGAGATAATCATGGCAGCACGATGCGAACTCACCGGTAAAGGCAAGCAATTTGGCAACAACGTCAGCTTCTCTTTGCGTCGCACGAACCGTGTCTTCAAGCCGAACCTACAGAAGAAAACCTTCATGGTAGACGGTCAGAAAGTCACGATGGTGCTTAGCACCCACGCGATCCGTACGTTGAAGAAAAAAGGCGTCCTCGCCTAAACCACTTTGCAAAGCGGCATAATAAAACCCCCTCAAATCGAGGGGGTTTTGTTTCTCATGCCCTAGTCTTTAACTTCGAGCAAGTTTGATCGTCGTCAGTGTGGCTGGCAATTGCGCCGATGACTTGAGTTTATACTTCGCCACTTCCTCGACTGGTGCACCTAATTCTTTTGCGAATGTCTCGAACATATCCTGAGGAACTTCGTAGGTTAGTCCATCATCTGCATAGTGAACCGGTATAACTACTTTCGGCTCGACTTGGCGAACGATCGTTGCCGCGCCAGTTGCATCAAGTGTGTAGCCAGATCCGCCAACCGGAAGAATAAGAATATCAACAATACCGATGTCTTCGAGCTGGGTTTCGCTGATCTTCTCATAGACATTCCCAAAGATAGCGATACGAATATCAAGCGCCTCGACCCGGTAAATAGTCGATGCAAGTGGCTGGCCTTCGGTATCCAAGTGGCGCTGTGCCGCGACACCCTTGATATCAAAACCGGCGACACCATATTCACCAGGACCTTCGATATTCAATGTGGCTGCGTCATTAGTGAGGGCAAAACGGGCTTCCGTCGCGAGTTCAATCGCATCCTTCGTCGAAACATCCTTCAAGCCAACAAGTGATGCTTTCGGATCGACAATAAGATTTGCGCCCTTAGTGCTAATGATAACGGTATTTCCACCTTTGTATTCAATATCCATCGTATTCTCCTTTTCCTGACTTACTGACGGCTCAGCACATTATCTTTGTCGATCGCGACTGTGTGCTTAGTATGTAATATCTGCGTAATGAACTTGTCCCGAACGCTCAGCCGGTAATAAAACTCTTCGTACGGCAATACCGTATAGTTGATTGCACGACCTTCATGCTTTTCGATGACCGCCATCGCCGCCTTTACTTTAGCTGGTGATACATCACCAATGAGTAATACGTCAACCGGGCTGGTCGACCCTTTCACCAATACCCCGGCAACGATCGCGAGACGGAGCGCTGAGATATTCTCGATCGCAGCCAAGTAATGCTGGCTGACAACGCCCTCTTCGTTAGCAGCTGGCCGTGATTCGTCAATCGCATCGTTTGCAAAAATCGCACGTAGTGCCGCATAAAATTCATACCGCTGGTTCACCTGATAATACAATTTATTATCAGCGCTATCGCTTGTAATGACACCGACTTCGAGCATATTGGACAACTCGCGGCGAACTGAATTAATTTGTTCGTCAATCAAGCGAGTGATTTCACGGACGTAAAAAGATTCTCCGGGATGGTTCAAAAATAAGTGAAGCAATTTCACTCGTGTTTTTGAACCGAACAATGCGTCGATCATCCCTATTCCCCTTCTCTCTTTTGTATAATTTTCTTGTGCTATTGTTATTTCTATTCTATCACGCTGACGACAACTTGGCGTCAATATAATCCTTGGCGTCATCTAACGATAGCCACGTAATATCCGAACTGCGCTTGAGCCACGTCAGCTGACGCTTTGCGAGATGCCAATCCGAGTATACGAACCGCTGCTTCAGTTCAGCTTCGTCGTATGCTCCTTGCAAAAATTCATGGACCAAACGGTAAATATTTCCCGTCATTGCTTCGCTTTTCCAGCCATATTTTTCGCCCAATAATTTTGCTTCGCCAACAACTCCGTCCTCAAATAGGTGTTCAGCCCGTCCAGCAATACGACTACGAAGGACCTCTTTATCTGTAGCAATTCCGACAATAGCCGCATCTTGTCGAGGTGTGTTTTGACGAGACGGACGACTGCCATGCTGCTCGATAGCCCGTATAACATAGCGTTTGTTCTTGTTGTTCTCTGGGATGGTTATGTTGTTTTTTTTGCAATAATTATAGAGGTTGTCCAGACTTTTATTCTCAAGTTTTTGTCTCATCAATTCATCAGCCCGGCCTCCGAATTCATAGTCATACAGGACGGCATCAATATAAAGTCCCGTTCCGCCGACAAGAAACGGAACATGTCCCCGCCCACGAACCTCTTCAATTTTTTGCTCGGTATACGTTTTAAAATCAGCAACAGTGAACCGCTCTCCTGGCTCTACCAAGTCAATTCCGTGATGCGGAACGAGAGCCTGATCGGCTTTCGTCGGCTTTGCCGTTCCAATGTCCATGTATCGGTAGACCGTACGCGAATCGGCACAAATAATTTCACCATTATATTTCTGAGCGAGCTCTATCGCGAGACTTGTTTTCCCACTTGCTGTTGG
>CAJYIP010000005.1 GCA_913775275.1 Patescibacteria group bacterium
GCTAAAACGAGTTCAGGGTGAGTTGGTGGAAGGGCGGCGGTATACACGAACCAATCGATAGGTGAAGACTCGTGGCACTGTTGAAGGTACGATCCGTCCTGGCCTATGGAAAAAGGAATACCCTGTGATGATAGTTCTTGGGTAATTAATCCCGGCGTCAGATCGGAGCCTGTAACGGCATGACCCATATCAGCTGCGATCTGCGCCAATGGTCCAATGCCGACACCGCCAATACCCGAGAAGTAAATATTCATAGTTACAGTATACCGCGGGTCGTCAAATTGGTATAATGAATGAAACGGGAAAACATAAACATGATACAGAACATTTTTCACCGCTTCATGCTGCGTCGTCATTTTTGGCGTCATGCTACATTTGGTGAAATTTCGGAGCTATATACATCCAGGTTGTTGCGTATGTTGGCTATCAACATTGCAACGTCGTTCATGTCAATTTACTTGTATCAACATGGATACAGCGTCTTGTTTATCGCCAGTTTCTGGGCAGTGTACTTTGCATTCAAGGCAGCTATTGCCCTGCCATGTGCCGCTGTGTCGGGATGGATTGGACCAAAGCATGCAATTTTGCTTTCTAACATCTTGTTCATTCCCTCAATGATAGCTTTCGCTATGGTAACTGAGCGTGGGATAGCAATGTTAATCATTGTCGGTATATTACAAGGTATTTCAACGACTTTGTATGCGATCGCCTATAACATCGATTTTTCAAAAGTTAAAAGCGTTGAACACGCAGGCAAAGAAATCGCCTATATGAATATTATTGAAAAAATCACGACCGGTCTTAGTCCTGTGATCGGTGGTGTACTTGCATTCCTTGTGAGCCCAGAGATCGTATTACTGGTTGCAGCTGTTTTATTTGCTTTAGCGGCTTTACCGTTGCTGCGCACGGCCGAGCAAGTTGCGCCACGTCAGAAACTACAGTTTGCTGGATTCCCATGGCGTCTTATCAAAGGCATGGGCGTATCGCAATGGGCAGTCGGCTTTGACGTCTTTACTTCGGGTACCGCATGGTCATTGTTCGCGGCAATTTTTATCATCGGTATCGCTTCAAATAATGAGATTTACCTTGTGAACGGATTGTTGATGTCTGTCGTGTTGGTTGCGGCGTTACTTTCCTCCTATGCGTACGGTCGCTTGATAGACAAGAGGCGAGGCAAAGAGCTACTACAAGTGACGGTCGTCGCCAACGCGCTGACGCACATGACACGGCCGTTCATTGCGTCACCGGTATCTATTGCCAGCCTTAACGTTGCTAACGAAATGGCAACAACTGGCTATACGATGTCATACCACCGCGCAGTATTTGATAACGCAGATTTGTCGGGAAGGCGAACCGCCTATTTAGGCCTCGTCGAAATGCTCGGCTGTTTTGGTGCTGCATCAGCGGCGCTTGTTGCTGTAATCTTGGTCTCATGTTTTGGTGATCAACAAGGGTTATCACTATCATTCTTCGTCACGGGTATTGTTGTACTACTTGTCTTGACGGCACGGTTCCCGATATTTCGACGGTAATGCTACAATAAGGGTAATCAGTTAGGTGGGATACCTTTGCAATGCGAGACCGGAACGATAAACGACGAGTGCGACGAAGCATCAAGCAGCTCCAGCGTATTAAGACGTGGCAGCTGGTTATTTTGCTGATCCTTGCGGGCTTTGTGTCGGCGACATTTTTGCGTCTCAATAATATTGGCATGATTGAGCGCCGCAACGCCGTCATTACTGCCGATGAATCAGGCGATATGCAGGTTATTACGCAGAGATTGTATGATCTACAACGATATGTTTCATCCCATATGAACACTGACTTAGGCCGAGGTGTATACCTTGAAGCAAGCTACAGCCGGGACCTTCAAAATTGGCAATCTGCACAATATGGAGACGGTAATCCCAACGGAAATATTTATCGATTAGCGCAGGAGGTTTGTGCGCCGCGTTTTAGTAGTTATTCAGCTGCATATTTGCAATGTACCACTAGTGAGCTAGCAAAATATCCACCATCGCAGGTCACGGTGAACGAGGGAAGCAAGCCCCGTTCAGACACCTATATCCATGCCTTTTCATCACCAGTTTGGTCGCCTGACTTTGCTGGTTGGTCGCTGACCATCTGTGCTGTCATTGCACTGATTATCATCATCCGTCTCATTACTCTCGGGGTGTTATCGCTTATGCTTCGTCGGCATTATCAACACGCATAGGTGTTGACAGGGGCGGGGCGCTGGTTGTACGCTTACACTCGTATAGCACTAATAGGAGGTATAAGTTTACCATGGCTTACAGTCACACTAATTCAAAGGGCATCACTTACTACTTGCACAGCACTGAAGTAACACTTCGTGGTGGCAAACCACAAACTATTTTCTTCTTTGCTAAGGTAGAGAAGAACGCGAAGGGAACACCAGTCGACCTTCCATCAGACCGAATCGTCAAAGAAAACCCACGTAACGGTTTCTTGACTGTTTCAAAGAAGAAGGACTAGTCCCAACATTGCACTAAAAAGCGCTTGCGCTTTCACTGGTTTGGCGTATATACTTAGGTCAAACAAACAGGTGCCAAAATTGCCCCCGCCCCGGGGGCTTTTTTGTTGCTTGTCAGGGGTAATGTCGATAGAGTACAATGAGTTTTAATGAAAGATATTATCTCTGTTAAGGGTTTGACAAAGCAGTACGGTAATGTAACGACCGTCAAAGGTATCTCGTTTACAGTCAAGGAAGGTGAAGTCTTCGGCATCCTTGGTCCTAATGGTGCAGGAAAAACAACAACGCTCGAAATGATCGAAGCGCTTCGTCCGATCGACGCTGGTTCAGTAATGCTTGACGGCATCGATGTTGCAAGGCACCCGCAAAAGATCCGTCATATTATCGGTATCCAACTCCAAAGCTCGGCTTTTTACGATAAAGTGACGCTAAAAGAGCAACTAATCATGTTCGCTAGCTTCTACGGAAAAAGAGTTGACCCCATTGAATTACTAGCTCAGGTCGAACTTGCCGACAAAGCTGGAAGTTATCCAGAAAAACTATCAGGTGGTCAGAAGCAGCGCTTTAGCATTGCTTCAGCTCTCGTGAACGAACCACGTGTATTGTTTTTGGACGAACCGACAACCGGCCTTGATCCGCAAGCTCGACGCCACTTATGGGATTTGATTCGTGCGATCAAAAAGCGTGGTATTACTGTCGTTCTGACAACTCATTACATGGAAGAAGCCCAACTACTCTGTGATCGCCTCGCCATCATGGATAGCGGCACAATTATCGCTATGGATTCACCGAAAAACTTGATAAAGCAACTGCTTGGCAGGGGCTTCAAGAAGCCAGAGGTAATTGAGCAAGCAGATCTCGAGGATGTCTATATTGATTTGACAGGCAAAGCATTGAGGGAAGGGTAGTATGAGGGCAATTTTTATTTATGCATGGACCTGCATCAAGCGATTTTTTCGCGATCCAGTTGCGCTGTTTTTTACTTTAGCCTTCCCGCTTCTTTTCCTGTTCGTCTTTGGGTCCATTTTTCGTGGTGGCGGTGATGTCAGCTTTAACGTTGCAATATTCAACCAATCAAAGAGTTCATTTTCTCAGGAGTTCGTCACCAACTTGACGAAAGAGAAAACATTCAAAAAAGTTGATATCGGTTCGTTTGACGAGGCAAAAGAAAAGATGGGACGGGGCGAAATCGATAGCATCATCTCTATCCCAACCGAATTTGGGCAGCCTAATCAGCAGCAATTGCCATCAGGAAAGCTAGACGTCTATTACAAAGAGTCGAATCCGCAAGCGGGCCAAACCGTTGCGACAATTATCAATTCGACATTAACTGGTGTTAGTCAAAAGATAACCGGTCAGCAACCACTATTTTCGGTAGAGCAAAAACCAACTACGACAAGTAATCTCACGCAGTTCGATTATACGATCTCTGGATTACTTGGGTTTGCAATTTTGTCGATGGGGATTTTTGGCCTTGCTAACCAATTCCCGGCCGAGAAAAAAGCGGGCTCACTCCGTCGTCTGCAGGCGACACCATTTACAAAAGGCCAATTGGTCATCGGAACACTTATCTATTATGGTGTTATCGGGTTATTGTCGTTAGGCTTAATGTTGACTGTCGCTGTTTCTGTATTTGGTTTTGACATGCGTGGAAGCTGGTTGTTGCTTCTCGGATTCTTGATTATCTCAATCATGTTAATGTTAGGATTTGGACTACTTATTGGTGGATGGGCAAAGAACGAGAATCAAGCTGCTGTACTGTCGAATGCAGTATCATTTCCTTTGATGTTCTTGTCAGGAGTGTTTTTCCCACGGTATCTGATGCCGGAGTGGCTGCAGGGGATTACGGGATATTTGCCGCTCACTCCAGTTGTTGATGGTATCCGCTATATTACGACCGAGAATGCCTCTCTTATAGATCTTTTACCACAGCTGGGTATTATCGCCGTGTGGATCATCGTAATCTACGCACTGGCAATCAAGTTATTCCGCTGGTCGTAGGCTATCTTTAAAGAAGTATTGACTTTTATACGTATTTATGCTATACATGAAGCATGAACGAACATGGCGATCCACAGTTGACTCCAGATGAAGAAGCATGGTTTGATCGTCGTGTCGATGAAGGTGTTGATACTCCGGCTGACGCCTTAAGGGAGATTATGGAGCGCCGACAGCTCAATGCTCCGAGGATTGGGGCCATTGCGACCGGCGAAATTACGCTGCCTCAATCTGAGGAAAATGAAACTCCTAAACACTCCCGCCGTCCTCGTGGTCGTAGCTACCCAGAGCGACATGATTGGGATGAAGTACCCGAGCCATACGTACCAAAGACGCCCGAGCAGCTTGAAACCTTGGACACTGGCGTCAATGATTTAGAAGCCATTGGCATTGCGGCTCGCGCCGATCTCGGTCGCAAGAAGGGTCTCAGCGAAGCCCTAATCGCCGCACGTGAACGCGCAAGACAAGATCGTCGCCACGGTGAGCTATCGGCTTAATATCCGAATTACCAGCCGGTCGCACTCGCAGAGGTGAAGGCTCTTTTCAATGTATATGACGTTATACTAAGCGCCAATCCATTCATTACTTTCTTCTGGTGGGGCTGGATGGAATCGAACCATCTACCAAGTGGTTATGAGCCGCCTGCTCTAACCGATGAGCTACAGCCCCGGGAACCAGAAGAAAATAATGAATGTACGATGGCTATTATACCACCTTGCGGCCACCTGTGGCACACCTTTGGCAAGTGCGCTATACTAAAGAAAACGAAGACGCTTATGCGAAACATAAATATTCAGAAAATTATTTACCATGTGAAGCACCGTTATCTGACGGTGAATAATGTCATTATTGCTGTAGCTTTTTTGATTGCAGCCAGTTGGGTATGGGGATCACTTGACATGATGCAACGAAACTACGTTCTTCAACGAGAACTTGATAAGAAAGCAAAAAGTCTGCAGTTGACCCAGCTGCAGCGTGACAATTTGGCGCTTGAGAAAAAATACTATCAGACTGCTGAATATCAGGAGCTTGAAGCGCGTCAGTCGTTGGGCTTGGTCAGGCAAGGTGAAAAGGTCTTGGTTTTGCCGGCCAATACTGTGAGTGATGAAAAGATTGTTGCTACTGCAAAACCCCGTGCTGAAGCAAGCAATCTCGAGCAATGGATGAACTTCCTTTTTGGCGGGTATAGCCGAAGTATTGAGCGATCATGATCCAAGATACTATTGGCCTAGTGTCGCTCGGCATTGCGATTATCAGTTACACCATCTATATCACGCATACGGTACGCGGTTCAACGAAGCCGCACGCGATTACGTGGCTCATTTGGGCGCTGCTGAATGGGTTCGTATTCAGTGAGCAATTAGCCGCTGGGGCGGGGCCCGGCGCATGGGTGACAGGTGCGGCTTCGATTGCAAACGTGGCTATTGCCGGTCTTGCGCTTTTCAAAGGCGAACGAACGATCACTCATCTCGACTGGCTTTGTTTAGCATTGACGTCCGTGTTGCTTTTTTCGTGGCAGACGATCGAAGATCCGTCGATTGCAGTTGTCCTTGCGGTCATAATATTTATGATTGGTTTCGTGCCGACATTACGAAAGTCGGTCACGCGCGCTCACGAAGAAACGGCGACGACGTTCGCATTGAATGGTATAAAGTTTTTTTTGGCGATAGCCGCCCTGAGTACACTAAGTGTGGTGACAGTGTTATATCCGCTCGTTTTAGGGATCGCAAACCTTGGCTTTGCACTCTATTTAATTTTTATGCGCCGCCGTTAAAGGATACAACGAAGTGCGTGCTTATCAACTGTCACTGTGACAGTGCTTTTCGCATCGAGGATTGCGATTTCCCCATCTGCTTGGATTGGCGTGCGACGCACAGTCAGGAGGGAGAAGCGATCAACGGTTTTATCTTGTTTGATGCCAACGAGCGACGCGTGCAGGAGCATGGCAATAAGTTGCAATTTATGTCGGCGTCGAAAAATACTTACTTCAAACTTGCCGTCATTGACTTGAGCATTTTCAGATACCTTGAGAACCTTTGACATTGACGCGATATTACTGAAAATGACACTGTCGTATGCGTGCTTCATGCCGTCAATGACGAGTGGTACTGGGCGTAAACTGAAGAATGCTTTCAGAACGATGACTGCTTCGTTCAAAATCGTCACACGTTTCTTGTTCAATTCATGACCGATGTCAGGGGTGAGTCCAAGGCCAATGTAGGAATGAGCATAGCGGGTGACGGGCTGACCGTCTTGGGTGGCCGCGTACATCAATAGATCGATTGCTCGTATTTCTTCGTTGGCAATCAGTTCAATGAGATCGCCCGACTGCACAGTACGGTAGTGGTCATTAGCGTTGCCGGCCGGCAAGACACTTGTAATCGCTTCATGGCCGGCGTGATGAGCTTGCATGACGCCATTGATTACTTCGTGGTAACCACCATCACCACTCGATGAGATAATAAGTGGATGGTCGTACTTCTCGGCGAGTTCTCGGGCCAAGGTCTCGGCATGCCCGGCGTGGGTTGTTGGAATAATTGTAACGGCTTGGCCCGGGAGGCGATTCTCGAGAGATGTTTTAAAATCTCGTGCCACCTTTTCGCTAGAGCCGGTGCTGTTCGGATTAAAAATAACGGCAATCATTGAGAAGCTCATAGATCTAGTATACTCGAGATATGTTACAAGACGTATTATTGGCAATGTGGTTTCTTTTACCGGCAGCTCTCGCGAACGCTATACCTGTGGTTGTCGCAAAAATGCCTATCCTTGATAGGTGGGATGCACCGATTGATAATGGCATCGTTTGGCGTGGACATCGATTACTGGGTGACCACAAGACGTGGCGGGGAATTGTTGCCGGTATCATCATTGCCACACTTGCGTTATGGCTTCAGCAATCGCTATTTATCTCGTATGATTGGGCGATGTGGATGTCTGGGCCGATTGATTATACGGTGCTCCCGATCTTCATCCTTGGGCCGTTATTCGCACTTGGTGCTTTGGGCGGTGACGCAGTAGAAAGTTTCTTCAAACGAGCCCGCGGTGTCCAGTCCGGTAGGTCATGGTTTCCGTTTGATCAACTCGACTATGTTGTTGGCGCTATTATTGTCACGTTACCGTTCGTCATTCTTCAACCAATGATGTATCTCTGGATGCTTGCGGTGTGGTTTATCGTTCACATTGTTGTTAGCTATATCGGCTTTTTAATTGGATTGAAAAAAGCGCCGATTTAATCTTTGTCCTTACTGTAGCGTATCAATGCGATCACTCCCAAGGCACCTGCAGTGATAACGAGAATCATTACCCCAATTGAAACCCATTCGAGCGACATAGCTTCAGTGATAATCAACCCCGCAATACCGAGCCACAGGGCAGCCATGCTGAGTTTACCAATTCGACTCGGCTGAAAGCCTCGGCCGATCTTTCGACGATATATCGATAGGATAGTGATACATACTTGGGGTAATAGTAATAACGTCACGAGCCACCAGTTACTCACTGTGGTGATATAGAGTACGATAATTGTCAGAATCGTAATAATTTTATCAATGACGGCATCGACAATTTCGCCGAGCGGACTTTTGGTGCCAGTTTGTTCGGCGATCCACCCATCGGCAATATCTAGGAGCCGTCCGGCAGCAAGAAAGCCGAGTGCTAGCCAATATTCATGGCTAAGGAGCGCCACCAATCCTATCAAACCGGCGATAAGTCCGATAAGGCTGACGATATTTGGCGGTGTGATAACGCCGCGGGTGCGTGACGCGAGCTTTTGAATCGGCGTACGACGTTTGTTGGCGACACCATCCCAGTCGGCAGCGGTGCCGGAGCGATGAAGTTTCATCCTTTCAGTATACCCGATGTCGTTGTGAAGATAACGAATATGCTTTATAGTTTAAAGTGTTAATGAATAAAAAAATCTTACAATCAGGCAACGGATTTACGATTGTCGAGCTGCTGATCGTGATCGTTGTTATAGCGATACTTGCCGCGATAACAATTGTCGCCTACAACGGCATACAAGACAGGGCGAAAAACTCGGCCTCGCAGAGTGCAGCATCACAGGCAAGTAAGCGAGTGATGCAAGCTGCGATTGAATCAGGTACCGATACATTTCCGGCTAACCAAGCAGCTTTTAATGCGCTTGGTATCTCGACAAGCTCAGCCTCATATCAATATGTTGCCGACAATAGCACTAATCCGAAAACATTTTGTCTGACCGCGACAAGCCAGAATGTGAGTTATTATATAAATAATACGACGCAAACGACTCCTGCGAAAGGTGGCTGTGCTGGACATTCTCAGGGTTCACGAGCGGCGATTACGAATATGATGACCAATCCAAGCCTAGAATCCAATTCTACTGGATGGGGTATCAATGCAGGTGACAACACAGCAACGAAACGTGACGCAGCTTGGTCTAAAGACGGTACATCTTCGTTGAAAATCAGCCCGAATCAGTCTGCGTCGAACGACTCATTTGCTGAACTGGGCGGAGGTTTAGGGGGGTTACGCTTGGGCATGGAGCCTGGAAAAACCTATACAATATCTGCAACAGTTCGTTTGACGGCGGCGCAAACCGGATCTTTGAGCGGAGCTGCTCGATCGTTGACTGCTTGGAATACAGTCAGTGGTACGCATAACGTCGTGAAGAGTGCAGCTGCTCCTAATGCCGCCGGAGCGACAAACTTGAGCCTCACATTTACAGTGCCATCCGACGCAACGGCAGCATGGATACGATTTTATAATGGTGCTTCAACTGGAGGGGGGGATGTCTGGTGGGATGCATTCATGCTGACGGAAGGGTCGAGTACCCCAGCGTACGCAGACGGTGGAACACAGGATTGGATTTGGAATGGTACAGCCAATAACTCGACATCAACCGGACCTACTCCATAAAGGTCATGGGGGACAATAAACACATGCCAAAAAACTCTCCGTTGGTGCGAAACGTTGGGTTTACTATAGTAGAATTATTAATCGTTATCGTCGTTATAGCAATTCTTGCTGCCATTACTATTATTGCTTTTAATGGTATTCAGAGTCGTGCCAAGTCGGCTGCAATCAAAACTGAACTTGCGGCCGTAGGCAAGCAGATGCACGCATGGAGCATTCAGAATAGTGATAAATTTCCTGCCGACATCACAAGTGCTCAATCTTCAGGTCTATTAAAGACTTCTTCGAGTGTGACGTTCGATGGATCGACGACGTACATTGTTAACAACGCTACCAACCCGGCTAACTACTGTGTGACTGGCAGCGGAAGTGATGGTAAAAAGTGGACTGTAACGAGTACATCGAGCCCCCAGGCAATCGAAGGCGAGTGCGTAACGAATATTTACGCAACACCGACGTCAGGATCGCTCGGATGTGTCTCGGGTGCAACGCAAGTCTCGAACCAGGCGTGGGGAGGGCGTAGTGACTGGAGACAAATTCTCATCCCTTCAACTGGCGGACAATGTCGATCATTCTTTTCGTTAACAGATCTTGTTAATGGTGAACCTTACAAAGTCTCATTTTCAGTCGTCAACCAGTCATCAAGTCCAAGTAATTTAGCAGCTGATTTTTCCGATACAAGTTCTGCTACCGTTCCTGGGGCTGGATTGCTTCAGCCTAATCAGCTGACACGGTTTTCTTTTACGGGTCAGCGTACGACGTACGATTCAACCTTCAGATTCCTTGATATTGCATCGGCAACCCGACCGAATAATTATTTGATTAACGATATTATGGTCACGCGCGGTTCAACGCTTTATTCGTATGGTGACGGCAATACGAGCGGCTGGTTTTGGAACGGAACCGCCGGTGCATCAACAAGCACTGGTCCAGCGCTAGCTCAGTAAATAAAAGTATCCGCACGAAGCGGATACTTTTATATTAGTTGAGAGTAAGATTATTCGTCGAAGCTAAAGCCGATGCCAAAGTCATCGCGCTTGTCACCGTCAACGGTTGATCCGTTCACATTCGTCCAGACATTTTCAAGTCGGTCTTTCACGGCTGCGCCAACATTTAGGTTTGTTGATTCGTCACCATCCTGTGTTGCAATACCTGTATTGGTCGCAACGTTTTCAAGGTAGTCGGTTGTCTTGAGACCGGTGTTCACCGACTGACTTTCGTCACCATCTTTGTTCAGGGCGTTCAATCCAAGGTCGAGATTCTCTAAGTTGTCTATCGATTCAAGGTGTAAACCAAGTGACTGCAACTCATCTCCGTTTTGGTTAGCGAACAAAGCCCCGACGCCTAGATTCTCAAGGCCGTCGCTACTTCCAAGACGAATACCGGCCGACGATCGTTCATTGTCTTCCTTGCTACTCGCACCTACGCCAAGATTTGTGTTATCAAGGCTTAAGGCGCTGCTCGGCTGTGCGAACGTAAAAGCGGTCGCTAAAGCTGCAACTGCAACAATGCTTGCCGCCATAAAGCTTTTTTCAATTTTTTTCGATTGTACTGCTACAGCTGAAGTACTTAAGTATTTCATAATAGCTCCTTTCGATTAATGGTCCGGGTAGTATTTGTCCACCCTTCATGAATAACTATAATCATAATCCCATACATGTGATGTAAGGCATGTTACGGAAGAAACGATGAATGTCCTGTACTCTCCCAAGAAGCAGCGTATCGATCTTGATAAATAATATGAAAATATTAAACAAAAGAACCTCAGATACATCTGAGGTTCTAGGGATTATCACTTGGTTGCGGGGGCAGGATTTGAACCTGCGACCTTGTGGTTATGAGCCACACGAGCTGACCGGGCTGCTCCACCCCGCGATACGTTACCTATCATAACAGAGATCGCGGAGGTGTTCAAGGCTTACTTCTTAGCAAGCTTGGCGGCTGCGACGCGGACTGCTTCGCCCCATGTCAGGAAAGCGTGAGGGGTGTCTGCGATCGCTTGTGCAGGCAATCCATGCTTGATGGCAAGACTTACTTCATTAATGAGCTCGCCTGCATTCGGTGCGACAATACTTGCCCCAATCAAGATACCTTTTTTATCAGTGATGAGTTTGACGAAGCCATCACGAAAATCGGCTGTGTTGCTGCGGGCAATGATATTGAGCGGCGCTACGGCTTTATTGATAGCCAAATCTCGCTTGTGACAGTCATCTTCGCTCAGTCCGACATGAGCGATCTCGGGTGAGGTGAAAATAACACCTGGTGTGGCGGTATAATCTGGAGACACTTTTGTCTTCTGGAGGATGTTATGGGCGGCAACGCGGCTTTCAAGTAGGGCGGTGTGGGTATTGCTTAATTTGCCGAGAACGTCTCCTGCCGCATAGATATGTTTCGTGCTGGTTTGGAGATGTTCGTTGACCTCGATGCCTTTTGCGGTATAAACGACTGAAGCGTTTTCAAGTCCTAGGTCAACCGCAGGTGCACGACCAGCTGCGACTAAGATTTCATCGGCTTTAATATGCTTTTCAACACCAGCTCGACTGATCAGGATGCGTTTACCCAAGCCCTCTTTGACTACTGATAGGACACGGGAATGGGTAAGGACGGTGACGCCTTTACGTTCCGTTAACGTTTTTTCCATCAATGCGCCGACTTCTTCGTCTTGGTGGGGTAAGAGGCGAGATGCTTTCTCGGCAATGTACACTTTTGTACCAAACGTCGCCATCAATTCGGCGAGCTCGACTCCGTGGCTGCCACCACCAATAATGAAGAGACTTTTAGGTGGACGGATCGCTTCAAGAACGGTTCGTGGTGTGAAGAACGTTACATCTTCGATGCCTTGAATTTTAGGAGTGATCCACGACGATCCAGTCGCAATGAGGAATTGTGCAGCCGATAAATGACGCCGATTGACACTAATTTCGTGAGGACTAAGGAAATGCGCATTACCGTGAAAAGCACTGATGCCTTGGTTTTCGTAGAACCGGCGATTACCACCTGCACCGGTTCGTTTTACTGCAATATCCTTCCAGGCGCGGATTGAAGGGTAGTTGTATCCAAGTGTTGACGTACGGAGACCGAATCGGCTAGCGTGACGGGCCTCGTCATAAATACGAGCGACGTGCATTAATGCCTTCGTCGGGACATCACTCCAGTTGGGTGAATCACCGCCAAATGTATCGCTCTCGATGATAGCAACTTTTTTACCGGCTCGGGCTGCAATAGTTGCCGCGGCACTGCCACCGGCGCCACTACCGATAACAATCAGGTCGTAATCAAAAGTATGTTGTGATGAAGCCATGGTATCTCCTATAAGATCTTTCGGTGGTGTTCGTATAAGTATGCCGCGTCTGGATGATGTGTTCGTAAATGTTTAGTCGCAGTAAGGCGCAGGTCATGGCTTGTGACCTCTGGTCGGGTGTGAAGCCAGCTGATGACTGCGTCAGTTACGGTTCGCCCAATTTGCTCTGCTAATCCCGTTGGTGTTCCGGCGCTAAGGCAAGCAGCAACGATGCTATCATGGAGTTTCTGTTTCGAGAAATCTTCTGACGGTCGGTGGCCGCCACGTTTCACAATTGTCATCGCCCCACCCTCGTGCAACATTAGACGATTCCCTCCAGGGCTAGCGTGATCTGATTGACGTAGACAAACGCACCAAGAATAACGAGCGCACTCCCAGCTGCAAACTGAAGGAAGTGCTTGTTTGTCTCGCGCCATTTTTGAATACGACTGATACTGTGTCCGCTGCCGACAGCAACCCATACGATCAAAAGAGCTAATAATGAGATGACTGAGTAAATGGCAATGCCAACAAGTTGCCATTCGGTGGGAAGCTGTACTATCACTAACGCGCTGACAGCAAGGGGTGCGATGATAAAAAGAAGCTCGCTGATAACACTGGTTAGGCCTAAACTGAATGCTTCGGCGGGGTCTTTTGTCGCCTTGCTACGATTACTCAAGTGACGAGCGAACGAACGCGGTATCCAGATAGTCGTTCCCCGTTCTCGACGGTAGTAGAAAACCCAGACCGCTAAACCGACACCTATTAATACGCCACAGCAAATTGCCCATATCAATGATGTGACATTATTGCCGAATACGTGAGAAAACATGAGGGCGAAAAATGATAGCAACAAAAGTGTCATGACACCAGCGCCGAAGACAAAGCTTCCTGTCAGTGCAACAGTCCGACGATGAGATTTCTTGGAACCAATTGCATGGCCGCTAAGCAATGTGAGGACGCTCACGCTCAATTGAAAGCTGGCATGAACTAATGCTGCCAGTGTGACGATAGCGAGAGAAGTGATTATGTCCATATGTTTATTTTTTATTCCTCTAAATAGGTTATACCATAAGCGTTGTACCTCGGTCAAAACATATTACGTGATCATCTATTGACTTTTTATAACGTTTGTGCTTAAATAAATACATAAAGCAACAAAAACAAACAAAAGGCAACAGCGAACATGGAACTTTCAAAAGCAGCAGTCGAACCCGTTACTCTGAGCGAAGTATTATCATTGGCATCATGGGATCGTCCCCGCTCAAATGAAGAGCTTCGATCTTTTATTAGTCAGCGTGAATCAGCTCTGTCCGAACATTAAGCCGTCTCTTTTTCCTCAATACGTCGTCTATGTACGATAAAACATTTCCGGTCGTAGTCAATAAAGCCATTTTTACGTAACCCAGCAAGTTCAATCGATGTCGTCTCACGTGTTGAGCCAATCATCGCTGCGAGATCTTGGTGAGTAATGCGTAAACCCTCTGCGACGAGATCGACAGAATCACTGGCACTAAACCGGCTTGATATATACAGAAGTGTCCGCATGAGACGTTCTTGGACACTAAGGCCATCAATGGCATCAATTCGCTGCAGGAAGTCATCATAATGCTCTGACATACCGCGTGCGATTTCAGCCATAAAATCTGGGTTATCATGTGCATAATTTAACA
>CAJYIP010000006.1 GCA_913775275.1 Patescibacteria group bacterium
CGCCGCTTTGAAGCAAGAGCAGACCAGCGCTGGCACGACTCGTTCGACTTATATCATCCCAACACGCGCCATGATCGGTCTTCGCAACACTTTGCTGACCGCAACAAAGGGAACGGTGATCATGAACAGCTTGCCACATGGCTATCAACCACTTGGTCCAAAGCTCCAGCAAAACCGTAACGGTGCGCTCGTCGCATTCGAGGGTGGTCAGACGACTGCATACGCCCTTGATACGGCCGCTGCACGTGGTGAATTGTTTGTTGGCCCGGGTACGACTGTCTACCAAGGTATGATTGTCGGTCTGTATAACCGATCTGGCGACCTCGACATCAACGTTTGTAAAGGCAAGCAGCTAACAAACATGCGATCGTCATCAAGTGATGGAACGATCCAGTTGACGCCATTTACCGACCTTAGCCTCGAACAGTCAATCGACTTTATCGAAGCCGATGAACTGTTGGAAGTGACGCCACAAAGTCTTCGTCTTCGCAAGAAATACCTCGAACCGAACCAGCGCAAGCGCAACGCAAAATAAGTTGTCTATAATACCCTTTGAATGAGTGGCATAGACGACTATACTTTGAATAGTACCTATGCCAAAGCTTTCAATACCAACACCAACTGATCAAATCAAAACATCTCTCGTGAAAACAGCCGGGGTGCTTATTCGTACCAAAAAAGGGCCGGATGAATTGTTGGGAGAATTGTTTTCAGAAGTTCAGGACAAACAGGTGTACGCCGATGGAAAAACGTTCGTTGATCTCGTGCCCAAAAAGCGTGTGAAGGCAATTCGTGATGAATACGACTTGCTAAAATCACTGCCTGACTTTGATCTGAAAGATTTTGTTAATCGGCACTTCTATGACCTTTCGACGACAGTCCATCGTAAAGAACCGTTTGAGATTCGCTACGAAGAGGGGATTGATTCACATATTGATCGGCTGTGGTCTCACCTCGAACGCTCAAACCGTGTCAACCGAGGCTCGTTGATCGCATTGCCGCACAAATATATCGTACCGGGCGGCCGGTTTAACGAACAGTTCTACTGGGACACATATTTCATCATGCTTGGGTTAGCCGCCGAAGGGAAATGGAAGCTCGTCGAGGGAATGGTCAAGAACTTTGCACACATGATTCGCAAGTATGGCTATATTCCAACGGGCAATCGAACCTATTTCCTTAGTCGCTCTCAGCCGCCGTTTTTCGCTCTAATGATTCAATTACTTGCCAAGCATCGCGGTAAAAAAGTATATCGCGAATACTTACCATACCTTCAGCAAGAGTATCGCTTTTGGATGAAAGGCTATAGGAAAGCGAGCGAGACGGAGCACGCTGCTTTTAGACGCGTTGCTCAGATGCCGAACGGAACGCTATTAAACCGTTATTACGACAACAAAGTAACGCCTCGTCCGGAATCACTTCGTGAGGATAACGAGACGGCACATGCGGCGAACACGCGATTACCTGATCGTCTTTTTCTGCACCTTCGTGCAGCAGCAGAGTCAGGCTGGGATTTTAGCGCCAGGTGGCTCAGTGATCCAAAGGATCTGCGGACAATTCATACTGCTGACATTATCCCAGTTGATTTGAACGCACTGCTTTATACATTAGAAATCGCTCTCTCTGATGGGTATGGCTGGTGGCATCCGATCATGCGTCGTCGGTATCGCAAGAAGGCACAGCTACGAACTGATGCAATGCACGAATACCTTTGGAGCGAAAAAGAGGGCTGGTTTATGGATTATAATTTCCACCATCACTGGCAAACAGGCTTCATTAGTATGGCTGGCGTATTTCCATTGTTCTCGGGTCAGGCAACTGCCGAGCAGGCCGAACATGTCGCAATGCGCTTAGAGCGTGATTTTCTCAAACCTGGCGGGCTGGTTACGACATTGATTGAAACCGGTCAGCAATGGGATAGTCCGAATGGATGGGCGCCATTGCAATGGGTTGCGATCGAAGGGCTTCGTCAATACGGATACGATGACTTGGCGAACAAGATCGCTGATGCGTGGATGGGTGTGATCAATAAAGTATACGATGACACGCATCGTTTGGTTGAGAAATACGATGTGACTGGCGGTGGTATTGGCGGTGGCGGAGAATATGTTTTGCAAGATGGCTTTGGCTGGACGAACGGAGTCTATTCGGCGCTTAAAAAATCTTTTCGTCCTTAAGTTCGTCTGGTAGATACCCTTTAGCATGCTTGAAGTCAGCGTCCCACTTATAGCCTTTGTTGTACCCCAGATCTTT
>CAJYIP010000007.1 GCA_913775275.1 Patescibacteria group bacterium
AAGCGGCGGCGAACAGCTTTTTGAGCAACCATTTCGGCGCCGCTTGATCAAATCAAGTTCCGAAATTTCTGAACTCGGGTTTAACGAAGAGCTGACAACACAAGAACTATTAGCTCAAGCCGAAGCAGAATTGTTTTCAGTGAGTGATAATACACTCAAGCAAGATTTGGTCAGTATGGAAGCAATCTTGACCGAAAGTTTTGATCGACTAGAAGAATTACATCGCAACAAAGGTGCGCTTCGTGGCGTCCGCACTGGTTATCGCGATCTCGACAATATGACGGCTGGTTTGCAGCGTAGTGACTTGATTATCCTTGCAGCCCGTCCGGCCATGGGTAAGACGACCCTGGTAACCAACCTAGCGTACAACATCGCGACGATCAATAAGTTACCAGTGCTGTTTTTTAGCCTCGAGATGAGTAAGGAACAATTAGTTGATCGTATGCTATCTGACGCCTCGGGTGTTGATTCATGGAATATTCGAACCGGTAACTTATCTGATGATGACTTCGCAAAGCTATCAGAAGCGATGGGTGAACTAGCTGAAGCACCGATCTTTATTGATGACACACCGGGCGTGAGTGTGATCGAGATGCGCACAAAAGCACGTCGTATCGCGCACGAGCAACCGCTCGGCCTTATCATTATCGACTACCTCCAGCTGATGCAGGGATCAGGTAAACATGATGGCAATCGTGTCCAAGAGGTGAGTGAAATCTCGCGTGGTCTCAAGTTGATCGCTCGTGAATTGAACGTTCCGGTCATTGCCCTATCCCAGCTATCACGTAGCGTTGAAAACCGTACACCACAAATCCCACAATTAGCTGACCTACGTGAATCAGGATCAATCGAGCAGGACGCTGACATCGTGATGTTCATCTACCGTGAGGCATACTACAATCCAGAGACAGAGCGAGAAAACATCACCGACCTCTTCATCGCTAAGCATCGTAACGGTCCTGTTGGTAAAGTTGAAATGTACTTCCACCCAGAACGGCTGCGATTTATGTCGCTCGATCGCAAACACGACGAGTAAGCGTGACTGGGATACCGAACCGATAGTATATAATAGGGAACATATATGGCTAGCCGAGACCTTTCGACATTCTGGTTGTACCGATACCGCTTCCTAATCGGGTATGGTATCATTGGCATCCTTCTTGCGGGCCTTCTGGTGTTTGCTGGGCTGTATGTCCCTGGTGGCATCAGCCAAATTGAACAAACTGCTGTCGTCAAATCGGCTAGCTTGAATATCGCTGAACCAACCAGTCTGCTCATCATTAATTTACCGTACCACGCCCTTCAAGCTGGTATTCTGCATGCTTTTGGCGTTAGTGACTTCACAATCAAGCTTCCTGCTCTGATCCTCGGCCTGTTTTCGGCACTAGGTATCATCTATTTACTACGCCGCTGGTTTCCAACGAGTATCGCCGTGCTCGCGTCATTGATTGCCGTTACGACCGGTCAATTCCTCCTTATTGCCCAAAGCGGTGGTGGAGGTGTTCTTTACATATTTTGGCCAGTTTTCTTGCTCTTGCTCGGAACGCTGGTTACTCGATCACAGCGCTTTCGTTTGCTCTGGAAAGTTCTCTTCACCGTCACAGCCGCTCTTAGCCTCTACACGCCGCTCAGCATCTACACGCTTGTCGCAATTGGGTTGACCATTGCGCTTCATCCACACCTTCGGATTTCACTCAAACGGCTCTCTAAGATCAAACTACTGTTATGTGCGCTCATTGCCGGGGTATTGATAGCACCGTTAGCTTGGATGATTATTCGTACGCCAGCTGTAGGACTTGAGCTGCTTGGGTTACCGCAATCGATGCCGGACCTATGGGTCAATGCACAAATGATAGCGACTCAGTACTTCGTCTTTTGGACTCCGAGCGCAACGAGCGTGTTGACTCCCGTGTTTGGACTAGGCTCAGCACTGCTTATCGCGGTTGGTTTTTACCGGCTTATTCGAACACGAGAAACAACTCGAAGTTATTTGACAGTCATATGGATTCTTTGTTTATTGCCGATTCTCGTTATTAGTCCTCAGTACATCACAATTGTTTTCATTCCTGCTGTGCTATTACTGGCCGCAGGACTGACGAGTCTCATTGGCTATTGGTATCGTTTGTTTCCATTCAATCCCTATGCCCGCGTTGCCGGTCTGGTACCGATTATTGTGCTGGTTGCGGTACTGATTACATCCGGTATCGACCGGTACATCTTTGGCTATCATTATTCACCAACTGTTGCAACTAACTATTCCAAAGACCTCAGTCTATTGCCTGACGAAACCGCGACATTACTGGTGTCCGAAAAAGAAGCGCCTTTTTATAGCGCAGTTGCAAAGTTGAGTGATACGTTAGTCGTCACAACAACCTTGCCACGCGAGCAAAACTATACGGCAACCAGGGCCGGCCGCTCATCCGTAACCGATGGGTCAACTATCACGAGTATTGTTACTAGTCCGTTTGCAGATCAATCAGATCGTTTCTACGTCTACAAAAGATAATGCTATAATAAAGAAAGATTAAAGAGAGGACTGTTATGGCTTTTGACCAAATGAAAATGTTGAACAAGTTGCGTAAAGCACAAAGTGATCTGAAAAAAGAAATCGTCGAAGTAGAGGCGGGCGATGGTGCTGTTATCGTTCAAATTACTGGTGAACTGAAAGTGAAGAGTATTAAAATTAACCCGGCCCTCGTCAGTCTTGATGACATTAGCGAACTTGAGCACTGGATCGAGATTGCTATGCGTGATGGCCTTGCTAAAGCACAAGAAGTAGCTGCTGAAAAAATGAAGCCCCTCATGGGCGGACTTGGCAACTTAGGATTCTAGTTAGTGGCACGTTTGCTGCCATCAGCTTTAGAGAAGCTTATTGACGAACTCGGCCGACTCCCCGGAGTCGGTTCGCGCACTGCCGAGCGGTACGCGTACTATTTACTCCGCAGCGATCAGCGAATCAATGATTCACTTGCAGCTGCTATTCATGATGTTCACGTGCTCGTGAAAACGTGCCCCGTAACGTTCGCCCTCATCGATGCAGATCAGGATGTGTCGCCACTTTACTCCGATAGCGATCGGAACAAAAAACTGATTGCCGTCGTAGAAGAACCACTCGATATCGTGGCGCTCGAGCGAACCGGTCAGTTCAAAGGAACCTACCACGTTCTCGGTGGGGCAATCAGTCCGATTGATGGCGTCGGCCCTGAACAGCTTCATATTCCAGAACTCGTTAATCGCATTCAGGATGACGCTGTTGAAGAGATCATTATCGCGACGAACGCAAGTGTTGAGGGTGAGTCGACCGCGTTGTTCCTACAGAAATACGTTCGAGATGCTGGCGTTGAGGTAAGGATGAGCCGCCTAGCACGCGGTATTCCTGTCGGAGTCGACCTCGAATACGCTGATCAGATTACGCTGTCACACGCCCTCGAAGGCCGTCGCAGCCTTTAGGAATGAAGAAGCCCCGCTCACCAGCCTCCTTGCGGAGTGGGAGCGGGGCAGTCGCCTTCACACGGTTGTGCGCTTCAGTCCTTGCGCGAAGATCGCTCGACCTTCAGTGTCTCTTTGAGGTCATCAAACACCTCGATGACTGTGTACACGTTCTCCGGCGTAAATGCGTCATCGAATGATGCAGTGATAAGCCGATCGTAAATGACGAAGTCTTCCGAAAAACTACCTCGCTCGGAGAGTGTGAGGCGAAGGCAGCCCTCCAGACGCTCGAGACGAGCCAAACGGAATGACGATAGCCACACATCGCGCGACGCATCGTTGCCGAGCAATCCGGCGATGGTTTTCTTTCCGTCAACAACAAGACGACGAGCGTCGCTCTGACGATTGAACAGGTAGATTGACACGATCGCTACTGCACCGACAGCAAGCAGTGGCAGCAGTTCGATCAGCATCTCGACGAACCGCGGACCCGACGAAGGGATTGCAAGCAGATTGATCAGCGTGATTGCGAACTGACTGATGACATACCCCCAGCTGACGAAACCGATAGCAACGACTGCTAGATAGACAGTGGGCGAGTACGGCAACTTAGACGAAGATTCTTTGTTGAAGTGCGACATCCGCACCCTCCTTAAGTTTGAATGCAAAAAGACAGAAAACGGATATACAAATTATACCATAAGTACTCAATAAAAGCAATATCTGATACAATGAATGGTAATGTTTACTCCTGCTATTTCACTCATTTCATCCGCACGTAAAATCATTATTGTTCAGGCAGAGAACCCAGATGGCGATAGCTTGGGTACGTCGCTGGCACTCGAAGAGATACTTTCTGACCTAGGCAAAAATGTGGTCCTGTTCTGCGCGATTGATATCCCAAAGTATATGCACTACATCCAAGGCTGGGATCGAGTTACGAAAGACTGGGCGTACGATGCTGACATGGCGATTATCGTAGATACAACAAGTCCACTCTTGCTCGTCAAAACACTCGAACAGCCAGCCGTCGTGTCATTCCTCGAGTCACATCCGGTACTCGTCATCGACCATCATCAAGAAGGCGGCGATCGCTTCTCATTCGACCACACGACACTCATTAATGATAAAGCAGTTGCGACCAGCGAAATCGTTTACGAGCTTGCGCAAGCGGCACAATGGACTATCAATGAACAGGCTGCCGAACAGATGTTCCTCGCCATCCAATCAGACAGCCTTGGACTTACAACACCTAACACCAGCGCCGACAGTTACTACGTTGCCGCTGCATTGGTTGCGCTCGGTGCCAATCCTTCCGTGATTGAAAACCGGCGCCGTGAATATATGAAAAAGCCAGCAGAAATCCTCGAGTATAAGGGGCGTCTAATCAGTCGAATCGAGTATTATCTTGATAATGTTCTGGCGATTGTTCACATTCCGTGGGATGAGATTCAAGAATATAGCGATCGATACAATCCAAGTGTCTTGGTGCTTGATGAAATGCGCTTAGTTGAAGGTGTCGACATTGCCGTCGCTATCAAAACGTATCCCGACGGCAAATTGACCGGAAAGATTCGTAGTAACATCCCGATCGCGCATCATGTTGCCGGTTTCTTTGGCGGTGGTGGCCACGAATATTCGGCCGGATTCAAGGTCTATGAAAGTATTGATAAAATTATGACCGAGCTCGTCACTGCGACCGAGCAGGCGAGGAGTAGCCACGATGAACGTTCAGCTCTATAACACGCTTTCAAAACAAAAAGAGTTATTTCAGCCCGCAGATGGTACTGCAGTTAGAATGTTCGTCTGTGGCCCAACGGTCTACGACTTGTCACACCTGGGGCACGCAAAAACGTACGTGCAATTTGATGTACTCGCTCGTGTTCTTCGCGCCGCTGGCTACAATGTGACATATTTACAAAACATTACAGATATTGATGACAAAATTATCGACCGGGCGAAAGAACGGTCAAGCAACTGGCAGGATATACGAACAACATTTGAGCATGAATACCTTCACGATATGCGCCTCCTAAACAATACGTCGGTATCCACCTACGCCCGTGCAACTGACTATATGTCCGACATCATTTCACAAGTAGAGCGCCTAGTCGAAGGCGGGCATGCCTACACAATCGAAGGCGATGGAATTTATTTTGAAATCGCAACCTTTAAAGATTACGGTAAATTGTCAGGCCGGACAGAGATAAAAGAAAACGACTCCCAGACCCGTATTGATCACAGCGACAACAAACGTGGCTGGAATGATTTTGCCTTATGGAAGTTTGCTCGTGGGGATGATCCGTCATGGGCAGCACCCTTTGGTGATGGTCGACCGGGCTGGCACATCGAAGACACTGCTATTTCAGAACATTTCTTCGGGCCGCAATACGACCTGCACGGTGGAGCGATCGACTTGATCTTTCCTCATCATGAGGCAGAGATTACGCAAATGGAATCAATTTCAGGACTGGCGCCGTTCGTTCGTCACTGGACTCATACTGGATTCTTGACGATCAATGGTGAGAAGATGAGCAAAAGTCTCGGCAACTTTTTTACAATCCGTGAAGTGATTGAAAAAGGCTACGAACCGATGGCAATACGCCTATTGATGCTCCAAACACATTACCGATCAGCAATGAACTTTACGTTTGAAAATCTTGACGCCGCCGTCAATCGCCTCCGCAATTGGAAGGCCATTGCAGCGTTACGCCATCAGATCCACGACCGCCTGCGCGATGACGACGACAAAGCGGACGATGGTGTTTCACCGTTTGCATCAAAACAAGCCATCCTCGAGGCTCTGACTGACGACATGAACACCCCCGAAGCACTTAGAATAATCGAAGATGTCTTTTCGAAGGTTCTGGCGAGTTCTCGTGAAGCAATCCATCGCTACGCTTTGATAGAGCTGCTTGAGCTGCTTGATGAGGTCCTAGGATTGCAGCTATTGTCATCAACGCCGGACATCGACGATCAAACAAAGCAATTGATCATTGAACGTGAGCGGGCTCGTGACGCCAAGCAATGGGATCGATCAGATGAATTGCGTCAGCGCATCGAAACGCACAATGGCATCACGCTACGAGATACGTCAGATGGCACAATCTGGGAATACGCGTAGAGATACTTTTTCTCCAATAAAAAAAGAGCGGCCTTTAGGCCGCTTTCTTTTTGTTCTTTTTCGGTTTGATCACAGTGACGGTCATATCAGCCGGATCATCATCCTCGCCGTTATTGCCATCAATACGTCGTTGCTTCGCAGCTGCAAGATGTTCGTCAAGAAGAACTCGGAGAGATCCGGCAATTGGAATTGCAATAATACCACCGACCACGCCAAACATGTACAAACCAATCGTGACAGCAGCCAAGACGGCGAGAGCCGACAATTCAATACGCTTGGCCTGAATGTTAGGTGAAATGAAGTTGTTTTCAATCTGCTGGTAGATAACAAAGTAGATGACATAAATAATAGCAGCCGGAATGCTATTGAACGCCAAGAGCGCGGTAATAATAACGCCACCGATTGTCGCACCGAACATAGGAATAAGAGACAGGAGGAATGTGACCGCTGCCGTCGGAAACGCTAGGTCACCTGGAATTGCGAAAAAGAATGACAAGATGAATACGGTCAGTCCAGCAAAAAGGGCGCCAATACTCGACACGGTCAACTGTCCCGTCACATACCCCGTGACGACATTATACATGCGGCCAATAATGCGCTGATGCTTCGTACGACGCTCGCGGTCTGTGTAGAGGCCCCAGATACGTGTCATCCATCGCGGACCTTCAACAAGCATCAAGAATGTCAAAACAAGCACCAGGATTAAAGCTGCGACAAAGTTGAAGAACGAGCCGATTCCGGCAACAATATTCTGCCCAACGTTACCCGCCCAACTAGACGCATTTGACTGAACTGTCGCCAGGACATCGTTAACCTGTGTTTGCAGGTTATACTGCTCAATTAAATTATTCAAACCTCGCCACTGGGAAATCGATCCATCAACGACCGATGGCAGTGTCTCAATAAAGCGAGCCGATTGCTGGATAATCGGCGGAACGACTAAGAAAATGACCGCGCCAAGAATGGCAATAACAGCTATATAGGCGATCGCGGTTGCAGCGACACGACTACGGCCGGGCAGGAAGGAGGCAATTTTTGCAACCGGCAAGCTGAGAGCAAGCGCCAGAAAGAACGACACGCCGAGAATAATCAATGCCGTTGTCGCCATGTGAAGTGCGTACAACCCCAAAACGAAAGCAATTACTACGAGCCAAAAACGGACGAATGTCTGGGTATCTATATCAATGCGTGTTCTCATACGTTGTATTATACACTGATTGTCCAGATGGGTGGCAAATACTCGACAACATGCTTACGCATAGTTATAGTAACGAGTATGAATGGTGAAATTTACACGGAATTATCCCGTATCTTGAAAAACAAAGTCCTCCTCGACGAGGCAACTCGATTAGCGTACAGTCACGATGCCAGTATTTATGAAATGGTTCCACAAGCAATTGTTCAGCCAAAGTCTGCAACCGATATCGAAAAGCTCGTCTCGTTTGTTTCAAACAACAAGACGAGTCACCCGTCTCTTTCACTGACACCACGAAGCGCCGGGACTGATATGTCAGGTGCGGCAGTTGGTAATTCTATACTTATTGATATGACTGCGCACATGTCAGGTATCGAAGCGCTCCAAGATAAGCTACTCCACGTACGACCAGGGACATTCATGCGTGACATCGATCCGTATTTAGCTGATAACAATCTCATGCTTGGTTCAGTTCCGGCAAGTCGGGCATTATGTACGATCGGCGGCATGGTCGGTAATAACTCTGGTGGCGAACAGTCTCTCCGCTATGGTAATACGCAACGATGGGTACGTGAACTGAACGTCGTCCTTGCGGATGGACAGTCGTACACTGTAAAGCCTTTGACTAAAAAAGAGCTTGACGCAAAAATGGCCAGCAAGACGTTCGAAGGATCACTCTACAAGCAGATATACGATCTCATCGAAGCTAACTATGACCTTATAAAGAATTCACGACCAAAAGTAAACAAGAACTCGATGGGGTATAACTTATGGGACGTATGGGATCGTGGATCGAAGATTTTTGACCTGACACAGCTATTTGCTGGTAGCCAGGGAACTCTAGGCGTCATTACTGACATCAAGGTCGAAGCATTACCGAAACCAAAACATTCCGGGCTATTGCTCGCATACCTGATGTCGCCAAAACAGCTCGGCGATATTATTCCGATCGTTATGGGTCATAATCCAGCAACGTTCGAAGGCTTTGACGATATTACATTTAACCTTGGCGTCAAATACTTTTCGACCTTTCGTAAACAACTTGGCACCAAAGAATGGCTCAAGCAACAAGCATGGTTACTTCGATCCGTGGCGCGTTTTCGCGGTCATCTACCGAATATTCTGCTGATGATTGAATTTGAAGGCGAAACACAGCAAGAGGTCTACGACAAAATATCTGCCCTCCATGATCATCTGGCCGCATTCAAACTGCGTATGGACGTCGAAAAAGACGAGACCGAAAGTGCACCGTTCTGGCAGATACGGCGAGCATCGCTTGCCCTACTTCGCAACAAGGTTAAAGACAAATATGCCTCACCATTTATCGACGACATGACCGTGCAGCCAAAATACTTGCCAGAGTTTTTGCCGAAAGTTCGAAAGATTATCCGCAAGTATAACTTGCCAGCAACGCTCGCCGGACATTTTGGTGATGGTAACTTTCATATTATTCCTTTGATGGACATAGAGAATAGAGACGATCAAGCAAAGCTCGAGCCCGTTATGCGAGAACTCATTCCAATCGTACTGCAGTACAATGGCACGATGGCAGGGGAGCACAACGATGGTATGATTCGAGGTCCGTGGCTGCCAGCAGTATTTGGCGATGATATGTACCAGCTCTTTAAACACACTAAAGAAATTTTTGACCCTCAATACATTTTTAACCCTCACAAAAAGACCGATGCATCATGGGACTTTAGTATGGAGCATATTCGCACGCACAACAATAATGGCTTGATTAAGTGATTTTGACAGTACTTGCTACATAAAGTATAGTAAGTGTCACTATGGATACTGTTCAAGATCAGACTGTTGGATGCGTCAAAGCGGCTACCGCCAT
This sequence comes from Patescibacteria group bacterium, assembly GCA_913775275.1. Lineage (GTDB taxonomy): Bacteria > Patescibacteriota > Saccharimonadia > Saccharimonadales > Saccharimonadaceae > Microsaccharimonas. The sequence continues at coordinate 9,592 of CAJYIP010000007.1, forward strand.
TCTTGGCGACAAGTGGACACCGCTCATTCTGCGATTCTTTGTTAATGAATCGACCGTCCGCTTCTGTCAAATTCAAGATCTCGTCGACGGAATCAACCCTCGCACACTTTCAGCACGACTTGATTCACTTGAAAAAAGTGGGATCATTACAAAACATGCAACAACCTCCGAGAACCGATGTGAATATGCACTGACAAAAAAGGGAACTGCCCTGGTGCCAATACTCCACGACATGGAACGATGGAGCGCTCAGTACTCTTAAGCAAATTATCAGAAAAATCACGCTATACTATTCAGTAGTATGCGAGTTCTCATTATCGAAGATGAACACAAGATTGCACGGGCTTTGAAAAAAGTTCTCGAGCAAGAAACATTTGCCGTTGACGTTGCCTATGATGGTGACGAGGGGTATGCGATGGCGACAACCGAGCCGTACGATATTGCGATCGTCGACCGGATGATCCCAGGAGAGTATGATGGCCTTGCAATCGTAAAAGCCATGCGTGAGCAAAAAATTCATACACCTGTTCTTATTCTTAGTGCAATGAGCCACGTATCAGAGCGAACCAACGGGCTCGATAGTGGTGCCGATGATTACTTGGCAAAACCATTTGCTCTGGAAGAATTGCTTGCCCGCGTTCGAGCTTTGCTTCGGCGACCAACCGAACAACACCCGACCGTATTAAACGTTGCAGACCTGACTCTCAACACACTTACCTATGCAGTCGAG
>CAJYIP010000008.1 GCA_913775275.1 Patescibacteria group bacterium
ACCAGATCCTTGTTGAAATGGACGGGTTTGAAACCGGAACAACGGTTATCGTATTAGCAGCGACAAACCGCGCCGACGTTCTTGACCCTGCACTACTTCGTCCTGGTCGTTTTGACCGTCGCACAAATATTACTTTGCCTGAGCGAAAAGACCGTGAAGCAATTTTGAAAGTACATTTCAAGAAGAAGCCTGTCGAAAAAGACGTAAACCTCGATAAGATGGCTGCAAAAACAGCCGGATCATCTGGTGCTGACCTTGCAAATATTGCTAACGAAGCAGCAATTATCGCTGCTCGTCGTGACGCGAAGACGATCAGCAACAAAGACCTCACTGAAGCGTTTGAACGTGTCGCTATTGGTCCAGAACGCAAGAGTAAAGTGATGAACCAAAAAGATAAAGAGTTAACTGCGTACCACGAAGCTGGTCATGCGCTCGTTGGCCACATTTTGCCTGACAGTGACCCTGTCCATAAGGTCACGATCATTCCTCGTGGTGGAACTGGTGGTGTGACATGGTTCTTGCCACCTGAGGATACGAGTTACACTAATGTTTATGAGTTTAAAGACATTTTAGCTCGAGCGCTTGGTGGACGTATTGCAGAGAAATTGATCAATGGCGAAGACGGAATCACGACTGGTGCTGGATCTGACCTGCGGGCTGCAACCGGCATCGCACGCGATATGGTTATCGAACAGGGAATGGGAACGAAGCTTCGCGACCAAGTATTCCATGAAGATAACGGTGGTATGGTCTTCGATAAGATGACTCATGAACGTCCATATAGCGACGACACTGCCCGTTTAATTGACGAAGAGGTTGCTGGACTGATCAAGGAAGCTGCCTACCGAGCCGAAGTTGTCTTAAAGGCAAACATGGATAGTCTAAAGAAGTTAGCCGATGTTTTACTTGAGGAAGAGACCATCGAGGAAGATCGCGTGATCGAAGTATTGAAAAGTGCCAAGCTCCCTAAGGAGGCCATGCTTTACTCGTAACGCGCGGTTATCACGCACATGATCAATTTCCGAACGACGATATCAAAGTTCAATAAAAAGTTGCCGCTGAAAATTGCGGCTACTTTGCTAGCAGGCTCGACGCTGATCTCGAGTCTGCTTGGTCTTTTTAGGGATCGTATTTTCAACAGTACGTATTACTTGACGTATCCGACCGGTGCTGACGCATATACGGTTGCTTTTACTGTTCCTGACTTTATGTTTGTTATTTTGGTGTCTGGTGCGCTCAGTGTGAGTTTTATCCCAGTGTTCAATCAACGGCTTGCGACCGGTAACCGTCGCTCGGCATGGGAGCTCTCGACAAGCATCATCAACTTGATGGCAATTGCGACCCTCATTGCAAGTGTGCTGATTATTATTTTTGCCGATCTGCTCGTTCAATATGTTGTTGGTCCTGGATTGAACGAATCAAGCCGTGCCTTAGCAGCCAGTATGATGCGTGTCATGGCTGTGAGTCCTTTTTTGTTCGCAATTGCAGCCGTGATTACTAGCATGCAACAAGCTGTGGGGCGCTTTGCTTTTTTCGCACTTGCACCAGCAATTTATAACATCGGTATTATTATTGGATTACTTTTCTTTACTGGTGGCATCAATATTTTTGGCTGGCAAGTGTTCGAAGGTGGCATTATGGGGGTTGCATTGGGTGTTGTTCTTGGAGCGATCCTTCAACTTGCAGTGAGTACGATAGGACTGCTCGGTCTCGGTTTTGATTATCGATTCAAAATATATTGGAAAAACAAAGGCTTTCGAAAAGTTCTTCGACTCCTTCCGCCGCGTTCACTCGACCAAGGTATTGATTACGTTAATAGTCTCGTCGAAACAAACCTTGCTTCGCGGCTAACTGAGGGGAGCGTGCGTGCCTACCAACAGGCGACAACACTTTCATTGATGCCGATTAACCTGATTGGTGTTGCGATCAGTACGGCCGCGTTTCCGAAGATGACCGAACGTATCGCACAGGGGCGTCCGGATCTTTTCAAGCAAGAGTTGCAGTCTGTCCTTCGCGTTATTATTTGGCTTGCATTGCCGGTAGCTGTTTTGTTCTTTTTCGCTCGTGGGTACGTTGTGAACTTTATCGTAAATACAGGTGACCCATACATGGCAAGTATCCTTGGGATCCTTGCAGCAGCA
>CAJYIP010000009.1 GCA_913775275.1 Patescibacteria group bacterium
ATGACATCCTGGCGGCAAACTATCCTTTTGCGACTATCGAACCTAATACCGGCATCATCGCTGTTCCCGATTCACGATTATCCGTATTACAAAAAATGTATTCAGCGACTAAAGTGATCCCGGCAACCGTCACCTTCGTCGACATTGCCGGATTGGTTGCCGGTGCTAGTAAAGGCGAAGGGCTTGGTAACAAATTCCTCGCCAATATCCGCGAGTGTGACGCCATCGTCCACGTCGTCCGTGCGTTCGAAAACTCCGACGTCATTCATGTCGACAATCAAGTGAACCCAAAAAAGGATATTGAAACGATCAACACTGAGCTTTTATTAGCAGACCTACAGAGTATTGACCGTCATCTGCCGAAACTCCAGCGCGAATCGAAGTCCAACCCGGGCGCAAAAGCTGAAATGGCAGTGCTCGAGCAACTTCGTGAACGGCTCGAACAAGGAACGCTCGCGTCAGAAATTACTGACTTGAATACGGATAGTATCCAGGGGCTTCAGCTTCTTAGTGCTAAGCCTGTCATCTATGTGTTCAATGTCGACGAAGAGACGCTGACTAACGCTGAAAAAACAACTCCCCTTCGGGCGCTCGTTGCACCAGCCCAAAGTGTTTTCATTTGTGCAAAGCTGGAAGAAGAGCTTCGTGGCGTTGACGACGAGGACGCGAAAGAGTTGCTGGATGCTTATGGTGTGACAGAATCTGGATTAGCTCAGCTCGCACGTTCCGCATACGACACCCTCGGCCTTCAAAGTTACCTTACCGCTGGACCAAAAGAAGTTCGAGCCTGGACGATTCGCCAAGGATCAACCGCCCCTCAAGCGGCTGGCGTGATTCATACTGATTTTGAAAAAGGCTTCATCACAGCTGCAATCGTCGATTTTGATGATTTAATTGAGGCTGGAGGCGAAACGGCTGCCAAAGCAGCCGGAAAAATGCGCACTGAAGGGCGGGACTACGTGATGCGTCCTGGGGATGTTGTCGAGTTCCGCTTTAACGTAAGCAAATAGAACCGTTCTTGATTTCCTTTTGCGCCTGCAACTTCGCTGTCTCGCTTGTCTGAGATAACGAATAAGTCTTTTGCCCACAGTTCAAACTCTTTGAGAATCTGGCGTCGGACGCTGTCGTTTTTAATCACACCCTTATTCACTTGGTGACGGCCCGCTTCAAACTGCGGCTTTACCATCGCAGCAATACTTGTAGTGCTGTCGGCGATAGTCGCGAGATGCGGCAGAATGTCTCGTAAGCTAATAAAAGATACATCTATGACGATAATGTCAGGTGTCGTATGTGAAACAAAATCTCTAATATCAGTTTTTTCATGCAATTCGATACGATCGTCTTTTCGCAGCGATGGATGAAGTTGGTCAGTACCGACGTCGACGGCGTATACTTTCGCCGCACCGTGCTGTAATGCATAATCGGTAAAACCACCCGTACTACTGCCTACGTCTAGGACCGTTTTTCCTTTGAAGCTGAGCCCAAGCAGTGATGCCACGCTCGCCAGCTTGAGGCCAGCTCGGCTGACATACTGTTCAGACACCATCAGCTTCAACTGTGATGCATCATGAACCGGCTGACCTGCCTTTGTCGCGATCTTTCCATCGATGGTTACCTTGCCTAGTTTGATCCAGCTTTCGGCCTGTGATCGACTCGGCACGAGTCCTCGCGATACCAGTGCTGCATCAAGACGCTGCTTCATTATCAGTCCTCCACGGCAACGCCGCAATAATCATTTTCTTTCCTAGCTTCCTGTTCTTCTGGAAGACAGTGAGTGAGTTTACGGAGAATATCTCTCCTTCGTCCAACTCGGGCGATGTATGTGGATGCCAATGCTCACCAAAATAAGGGCTATCGAATGCGGGATCGACAGAGTGAACAAATTCGTATATTGCGGCTTGAGCATAGAAATCCTGAATGCTGTTAAACCCCGGGCTCACCTGGTCAAATCGACGAACATACTGTCGTCCAAGCGATTCGTCCCCGTATTCTAAAAGACTTCCGCCAGCTGGACGAGGTGGTCGATTGTCCCGTACGATATCATCAAGCATTAAAAAGAATGCTTCCTGATCTTTGTCAGGAAGCTCAAACCATGAAACATAGGTCATATGACGAGGTAGTTGCTCGACAATAGTGCTTGGCGCTGCGGCTTCGAGAGTTGCGGCAACCATCAGCGTCTCTGACATACGAAAATTAGTCTTTCTTTCGTTCGCGGTACGCACCATTTTCAGTATCAACAGAGATGATATCACCGGTCTTAATGAAAGCCGGGACTTTTACAACCAAACCAGTTTCAAGGGTCGCATCTTTCAAAACACTACTGGTCGTATCGCCCTTAACAACATCTTCGCTGTACGTTACTTCGAGGTAAACGTTCTTTGGGAGTGCTATGTTAATGACTCGCCCATCAAAGAACTGCAAGCTCAACGACTCACCTTCCTTCAGATATCCGGCGTTATCATCAATCACATCAGTCGAGAGTTCGAATTGCTCAAACGTTTCAGGATCCATGAAAAAGAAGTTTGAACCGTCATTGTAAAGATATTGAACAGTTTGATTTGTCACTTCAGCGGAGTCGATTCGCTCTTGACCCTTGAAGGTCTTTGGGATTACTGCACCATCGATCAAATTCTTGAGTCGCACGTTGACGATGCTACCACCGCGGCCCATAACCTTTTGGTTATAGTCCATGACACGAAAAGGTTTGCCATCCAACTGAACGACAACACCTTTTTTTAAATCTGTGGGTTGATAAGACGCCACGCTTCTACTAACCTTGTGCGACGAATGGTAGTAATGCGAGGTGACGTGAACGCTTGATTGCAACAGCGAGTTGGCGTTGTTGTTTAGCACTCAAACCGGTTTTGCCGATTGGCTCGATTTGTCCGTAGACGTTGATGAATCGCTGGAGTGTTTTTACGTCTTTGTAGTCAAAGTACGCTGGAATGTCTCTCTTTGATCGCTTTGGCATGGTCATTTTCTCCTAGAATGGAATTTCACTTAAATCAATTGGTTTGTCATCGATATCTTCGATAACGACATCGTCAGATTGACGATTGTTACGCGGCGCACTGCTTCCCTGAGAGTTTCCACCCTCACGTCCGCCTTCTGCACTATCGAGGAAAGTTACGTCGGTTGCTGTTACTTCGATACGTGAACGCTTCTTGCCGGTTTCTTTGTCATCCCAGCTATCTTGGCGCAAACGACCTTGGACGAGCACACGACGGCCTTTGCCGAGGTATTGCATCACGAGATCACCAAGTTTTTCCCACGCAGTGACATCAAAGAAGTCGGCTGCATCATCTTGACCACCGCGGTCGACGGCGATACTAAAGCTGGCGATTGTCTTTCCTGTAGTCGTGGTGCGCTGTTCTGGGTCGCGAGTTAAACGTCCCATCAAGATTACTTGGTTGATACTTCGTGCCATATTCCCTACTCCTCTTCTTTGTTGTCAGCGTTTTCAGCTGCTTGTTCGGCGAGAGCTTTACGAGCCTTGAGGTCAGCAGCGACCAAGAGGTATCGTAATACTTCGTCAGTGATATTGAAGGTGTTTGAAATCTTCAACGGTGCGTCAGCTGGAAGCTCAACATCCATGTAGACATAGACAGCGAAATCTTCACGCTTGATTGGGTATGCTAGTTTTTTCTTGCCCCAGTTGTCTTCACGAGCAATGGTGCCACCAGCGTTTTTGATGATGTCGCGGACTTTCGTCAGCGGTGTTTCCAGATCTGCTTCAAGATCAGGATGAATGAGAACAGTTAGTTCGTATTCTTTCACTAGATGCTCCTTTTGGAATCCGTAGCGATACGGATGCTTATGCGTAACATAAGCTTGAGTTGATAACAGTAGTAATTATACTGTATCTTTGGGTTTTTCGCAAGGTGCGACACTTTTATTATGTCGAACATTGATTGAAAAATTATGAACTGAAAGTGTATTAGTTGATCGTCCAACGCCAGCCATCAGCCGATGTGTAGCCATAGCGAGCCGATCCACTTCCAGCGCCTACCTGTGCGGTACAGATTTCAATATACTGGTCGATTGTGTAGGTCGTGTATTCACGGAAAGAATACCTTGTCGTTTGGAGGTATGTTGTTCCATTCTTTGCAAGTGCAATGAACCCAGCGTACTGAGAGGTGCCCGAACCACAATAAAGGAAGTTTCCACTATTGGTCGAATAGAGTCCTTTATTCAAACTAATTTCTGCGGCCTTCAGAGATGCATCGGACGCATCAGGATAACTCCCATTAATAGATTTATAGGCTTCAATTTTGTTGATGGCATTTCGAAAATCGCTCTGGATTGACGTCACGACAGCACGACTTTGAATGCCGTTATAAGCAACAATCGTGATCGCTGCTAAAATTGCGATAACAACGATGACAATTAAAAGCTCAACTATTGTAAAACCACGTTGTGTTTGTTTTTCCCACTTCATTGTTTCTAGTCTACCACAAGCGTCTTCGACAGCAAAAGAGGACTTATTTATTATTCCTCAGTGCTTGCCGATCCGCCAAACACATCATCCAAGCTACTCACCAATACGTCACGCGGCCGAGCTCCGTCAGCTGGACCAATGATACCCTGCTCTTCCATCTCTTCGATCAGACGAGCCGCACGGGCGTAGCCGACACGCAGACGTCGCTGGAGCAAACTTGCACTCGCTTTACCACTCTCGATCACACAACGGACAGCATCTTTGTACATATCATCAGTCCCACCAGCACTATCAAAGTCCATGACGACACCACCTTTGCCGTTCAGCTGTACGGGCTGGCTGACAACTTCGTCGTTGTATTGTGGCGGCGACTGCTGTCGAAGATGGTCAGTAATCTTCATAACCTCTTCATCGGTAACCCATGCACCCTGGATACGCTTCGGTTTACTCATTGATGGTGTGAGCATCAGCATGTCACCTTGTCCGAGAAGCTTCTCTGCACCAATTTGATCAAGGATCGTTCGAGAGTCAATTTGTGAGGCAACCGTAAAGGCAATACGCGCCGGTACGTTCGCCTTGATCAGACCGGTAATAACGTCGACAGATGGACGCTGTGTCGCCAGAACCAGGTGAATACCGACCGCACGAGCTTTTTGAGCGATACGGACGATCAGCGCTTCGACATCGCGAGCGGCAACCATCATCAAGTCGGCCAACTCATCGATAACAATAACGATATAAGGCATGGCACCTTCTTTGTGTTGCTGTGGATTCCCCTCTTCATCAGCAACAGTAATCTTTTTTGCACCAGATTGAATCATCGTATTATACGTTTTGATGTCACGAATCTTGTGTTCAGCGAGCAAACTATACCGCCGCTCCATCTCGTTGACCGCCCACTTAAGTGCACTAATCGTCTTTTCAGGCTCAGTAATAACGGGGGTAATAAGATGTGGGATATCTTCGTAAGGTGCCATTTCAACTTGCTTCGGGTCAACGAGAATGAGTTTCATCTCGCTTGGTGCATTACGATACAACAGGCTGGTGAGGAGTGTATTAATCATCACTGACTTACCCGATCCAGTCTGCCCCGCGATCAGCATATGAGGCATTTTATTCAATTCGCCGACAACAGCTTGCCCAGAAATATCTTTACCGACAGCGAACGGCAGTGGCTCGGTATTACCTGTCCATTGGCGACTGCTAAGAATTGAATGCATACGAACATCGGCAGCCTTTCGGTTCGGCACCTCAATACCAACAGCTTTTTGCCCAGGGATCGGTGCTTCGATACGAAGGCTTTGAGCGGCAAGGTTAAGGGCGATATTCGTTTCCAGCTGGGTAATGCGTGTCAACTTCACTCCGCTCGGTGGTCGAAGCGTGTACTGTGTTACCTTTGGCCCGATGTTGGCACCCTCCATCTCGACGTCAATATTAAATTCACTCAAGGTGTCTTTAATAATCTGAGCATTCTGCTGCACATCTCCCGCATCGGCTGGAGACTGCTTCTTTTCAAGAAGGTCGATACTCGGGGCTTTCCAGTTAGGGTCACTGACAACAACAAGTGCTGTCTTTTCTTCGGCGACTTTATCGACAGGAGTCGAACCCTTGAAACTCGAACGACGAGCTGGCTGCCTCTCTTCTTTATGATCGACATCTAGTGTCGGAACACCAGCATTCAATTTGAATTCGGCTAATGGCGCTTTGGCTTTGACTGGTGCTTCGATAGCGGCCGCGGTTCGCATCACTTTGACGTTTGCTTCTTGTTCGGCTGGGTCGCGTCGGATCATTTCCCAGATTTTACTAATAACAGTGAATGGTGACATGCGTAGGATGAATAATGCAGTCAGGAGGATTAAGAGCACATAAATAAATGCCGCGACGCCACGCTCAGTCAACTGAAGTACACCGCTATTAACGAGATCACCGACAAACCCACCAGTATTTTGGTTTGAGTTCTGGAGCAAGCCGAACAATCCTGCGAACCAGACCAATGACAGCCCTGTCGCAAACTTCATAACGAACGGTAATTTGTTTTCATCGGCTCGGAAGACCTCAACCGCAACGTAGATGAATAAGACCGGTACCACATAAATTGCGTAGCCAATAACAGATTGAGCGGCTGTGTTGAGCCAATCTAAGACTGGACCACCAAGACCAAACCAGCTGAGGATAACTAAGAAAGAAAAAACGATCAGTAATACAGCCCCTACTTGAGACCAAAAGCCGCTTGGTAACACATGCTGCGGTGCTTGCGAAACTTGCTTCTTACCCCTTGCTGAACTACGTTTTTTCTTTTTAGCCATAATCTTTTTTATTATACGGGCTTTTAGCCCTTTTGATATACGCATATTATAGCAAAATTTACAGCGTTTGGCAAGAGGGTTATGGTTGTCTTTCCATCAACATTGACTAGGTGCATCTTTGATGCTATTGTATATTTGCTTTACACCCCTCTTCTCTAGTGAGGTGCAAAAGTGCACCTCAGAAAGTTGGTTATCATGAGCGATGAACACGTCTACCAAAACCCGTTCTGGTGTTTGCCAGAAAAAGATGTAGTGGAGATCCTGTTCGGCCGAGCAGTGACCGTGACGTTGAACTACATGGGTGGCTCGTCCACTCATCAGCATGACCTAGCGGTCTCCCCAGACTACAGCGATGGCAGAAATGATCTCTTCGACGACGACTACGCTACGCACTTGTCGATGGCGCTACGCACGAAGTTCATGCTGACGGACGAGGTCGACCTCCAGTCGATCGAGTTCATCCCAGCCACCGCGTCAAGCAATGACATAAGTAAGGACTACACAACGACCTTCACTATCGTCAGGATTACCGTCATTGTTCATGATGGCCTGATCCAGCAGCGCTTCAAAGAAGTCTACGGCGTCGCTTCGGCCAAGAACGAGAGCTGAGGAAATGTCAACGACAACGACCGTCCTGGTCTCACTGGTTGGGACGTCACACGGCATCCAGGTAGCGATCAAGTCTCGCAGTCTCGTCCTGACGTGGACTTCAACAGACTACCGCAATGAACTTGTGGCGGCAGCACGCACTAATGGCTACAAGCAGACACTCCCTCGGCTGAAGTACCTCGGCATCCGAGTGTCGTTCGAGAAGCAAGAGAAGCTTCGCAAAGGCGGTTCGTTCGAGATCTTCATCAAACAGACCGCCCACAACCCCGAAGTCAGCCTGCTGGTTGGCACCATCGAAGACATCGAGCACCAAGAGACCACTTTCTAAGCCCTGCCCGGCTGACGGCTCCTCCAATAAAAAGGGAGAGCCTCGCTGCTGCGGGGCTCTTTTCTTTTTAGGGCTGTGTTAATATCCGCGCTGCTCTGTCTTTCGCAGCTGAGGATCAGTTGCGTCACTATCTGGAACAACCGGTGCCGGGAACTTTTTTGGTGCTGGGCGTTTGAATGGACGCTCACCCTGCTCGTTGCGCTCGGGCCTGTCACTTTGTGGTTTGTTGCCACCGCCACCAATTTCGTTGATCACAGGGATAACGATTGGTGTTCGACGCGTCTGGTCGTACAAAACGTGGGTCAACTCGTCCTTAATTTCCTTCTTTACCGTATCGAGGTCAACCTTGCGACCGTTAAAGGTACGAACAACTTTTTGCTTCAAATACTGACGAATGATGTTCATCAACTCTTCGCTATCGCGCAGGTAAATGAATCCACGAGAAATGATGTCAGGGCTGGTCATCAATCGACCGCTTCCCTTCGCTACTGTCAGAATAACGACGAACATACCTTCGGTTGCCATGTGAATACGATCCTTGAGGACCACTTCTGAAACGATCGCGCCAGAATCGTCGTACATGACACCACCGACTGGTACACGACCAGCTTTACGAGCGCCGTCACTGTTAATTTCAATGACATCACCGCTGTCACATACAAATATGTTTTTACGAGGGATGGCGCACTCTTTTTCAGCCAACTCAGCGTTATGGACAAGCATGTGGAATTCACCATGGATCGGCATGTAATACGTTGGGTTAAGCGCATTGATCAGCTTGATGTGGTCATCGTAGTAACCGTGACCAGACAAGTGAAGTGGGCCGATACCGGTCAGGTGAGTTTTGCCGTTTTGGACAACTTCACTACCTTCTCGCATCAGACCGTCAACGGTACGGACAACATATTTCTCGTTACCAGGAATTGGGTTCGAGCTAAAGACAACGACATCGGTGCTTTTGATCTTGATGTGTTTGTGAGCACCACTAGCCATACGGTTCAGAACGGCGCTGAATTCACCTTGTGAACCAGTACAGACGACAGTGACCTGTCCATCGGGATACTTGATGATGTCTTCCATTTTGACGACGACGTCTTTTGGTACTTTGATCGTACCGGTACGGAGGGCCACTTCGACGTTTTGGATCATACTATAACCAGCAAAAGCGACTTTACGACCGTGCTTTTTGGCTTCATCAAGAATGAGCTGCATACGGTGGATCTGACTACTGAAACAGCTGATAATAAGTCGGTTGTTCTTGAATTTGTCCATTGCCTGGCCGAGGCTGACCTGGATGTCGAATTCACCGTGGGTATGAGTTCCCTCTGATTCACAGTTGGTTGACTCGTTCATGAGCATCAAGATGCCTTCTTTTGTGGCGATTTCAGTCAGACGCTCGAGGTCGAACTTCTTGCCGTCGACTGGTGCGTCTTCAAAACGCCAGTCACCAGTGTCGACCAAGACACCAAGCGGCGTGCGGATAACAACTGCGGTCGCGTCAGGGATCGAGTGGTTCACACGGACCAGTTCAATACTGAAACTGTCACCGAGTTGCGCGCGTTCGTGAGCTTCTGGATCAAGAATATTGTATTCAGGCTCGTAATCGGTCGTCGCTTCTTCCATCGTCTTTTGCAACATGGCTGTCGTAAATTTCGATGCATAGACAGGTGCCGGTAACTTGTCGATCAAGTGTCGGAAGGCACCGATGTGGTCAAGGTGTCCGTGAGTAAAGATAACGCCACGGATCTTATGCTTGTTTTCTTCAAGATATGTAATATCAGGAATGATGTAGTTGATACCAGGGTAGTCTGATCCCGGGAACAGGAAGCCCATATCGATAATAATAATGTCGTTATCGTATTCGATCGCCATCATGTTTTTGCCGATACCCATTTCGCCAAGTCCACCTATCGGAATAATTCGGAGTTTTGGTCCGTTATTCTTTGGCATCTTTTTCTGATCAGCCAGGCTGAATTGACGGCCGTCATACCCGTTAAAGACCGACTTGTTCACCGGTACGTTGATGATGTGCTGACTAGCGCGGAGATTTACTCCTTCGCTGGTTCGTCGCTGAGCACGGAAGACTTCACCACGGCGAGTCTGAGTGTTCGCAAGAACAGTGTTGTTCTGCTTTGGACGTTGTCCATTTTGTCCGCCTTGGTTGTTTTGGCCATTTTGACGGTTGTTATTGAAGTTGCGACCACGGCGCTGACTATTGTCGTCAGCTTGTGGTGTCGCGAGTCGTTGTTGACCCATTATTTTCTCCTTATCTTAAGAACGTGTTTGTCTTAAAAATTTAATGATTTCAGTATAGAAATGAGAGGGATCGGTCGGTGATTACTGTCGATGTATCTCTCAGGTACAGTACATTTACTGTAGCAAAAAAAAGCCGTTTTAGCAAGTTGCGTCAGCTAACTCAGTTGCTCGATGATCTTTGGCACACGAATAAAATCATCAATTAAAGTCTGCCGCAGTGACCCGTTGTACAGTGCTGCCGCTGGATGGAAAAGCGGAATAATAACGACTTTATGATCACCGAACTGAACGCGTTTTGGTTCGCCATGAATATCGCTAATTTTCATACCAGGCAAAAAATATTCCATGCTATGACGGCCAAGTGTGATAATTACTTTTGGGTCAATGATCTGTAGTTGCTTGAGAAGATACGGCCAAAAGGCAGCTTTTTCTTCGGGCAATGGGTCGCGATTATTAGGTGGTCGGTATTTAACGATATTTGTGATGTAGACATCTTCCCTACTCATGGTTGCAGACGCTAACATTTCATCGAGAAACCTCCCTGCAGCACCGACAAATGGCAAACCCTGCTCATCTTCGTTTTTTCCTGGTGCTTCGCCGATAAAGACGATGTCTGCGTCTACATTGCCTGCGCCCATGACTAAATTATGTGCCGTTTCAGCAAGGCTCTGGCAGATGTTACTCTCCAAAATGTCCGTAGCGATGTGCTCAAGTTGTGTTTGTTTCGTTGCCACTATTTGTTCGCTTTAGCGGTTGTCGCTTCACCAAGTGCATTGAAAGCATCTCGAGGATTCACGTCATCCGAGCGTTTATTAAGGTCGTCTCGTAGCGTCCGTGCGGCGGTCGTCAACTCGCGTGATTGCTGGATCATATCACGTGAGATCGCCAAACGATCTGTCGAAGAAGTTGCCGTTTCGGCTCGTTCGCGAAGCGTTGCCATTTCACCGAGGCTATTTGAAAGTTTTTCTAAATACGTTTTGATCGAAGGGTCAGCTGCGTCTTTATTACTATCAACTACCTTTTGCGCATCACGATAGTCAGCCGCAGTACTCGAAGATGAAATCTTTCGCAGAGCTTGCGTCGACGTCAAAAATTTCTCGAGTGACGGTGCGAAGTTATCAAGAAGTGCGATCATGCCCTCAGCTTTTTTATTGTACGCATCGTACTTTTCACGCAGTTCGCTGTCAGCCCGGAATGCCTTTAATCCAACGAGCTGTTTATTGGCACTCTTATACTTGTCTAGTGATTCTTGGAAAGACTTGCGTGCTTCAGCCGGATCACCGGAACTATTAATTGATGGCCGTACAGAAACTGTGTCTTTAACTGCGTCGAGCTTCTCGCGTGCTTGACGATAGTCGTCTTTTGAGACGGTAAAGAACATGAAGTAGACGAACAGCGCAATAACAGCAGTCAATAGAATAGCGCCACCAATAATCAGACCTGTTTTTAATCGCTTCTTACGATCATCCTGTGGTAGTTGTGAGTACTGATTTGTATCGAGAGCAGGAGTAGCAACAATCGGTTGTTCGACTGGCTGCTGCGGAACAAATGGCTGTGCAGGCACTCCTGGTTCTGCATCATACGAAGATGG
>CAJYIP010000010.1 GCA_913775275.1 Patescibacteria group bacterium
ACTCCGAATGGCGAATTGATAAATGAATCTCCACTAAACGGTTACTACTACGTCCTTACTTCACCGATTGTGTCTTGTAGTGCATTTAATAGTGATGATCAAATGCAAAGCCCATCTCAGGATGAGGTGAATGATAGAGCCGCATTAAAGGAATCTCTCCGTAAAATCGAGCTGATAAAGTAGTTAAGAAATACTATCTTAAGCGAAGCTTACTTAAAGTCGCATGAGTGTTGCACGGTGTGTTAGCAGGCCTTTCGACTCCCAAATTTGTTGATAGCGTGTGCGAACCGCGTGCTGATCACTACTTATTGTGTGCGAAATAGACTCTATGTCACAGCTTAACAATCCGAGTTTTCCTATCATTCGCATTTTTGCATTAAAGTATGGTTGAGAATCGGTCGCGAACTCGAATGGGGATCGATCAGATAATACTCGAGCAATATTGCTGACTAGTGGCGGCTGGAGGATATCACTAAAGACTCCTCGTCGATTGTGCTGAGGTGCTGGAAAGAGGAGCGCTATTTCATCGGATGAGTCGCTAGGGATCTTACTAAATAGTGACTTTGCATCGGCTCGAATGAACCGTGCGTTCTCAAGTTCGGCGTCCGCTGCTGCACGCGCTGCAATACGGGCGGATCGGTAGTGGCTTTCGATGCCGACAAAATTTCTTTCAGGGTGTTGACGCGCAAGTTCGATTAAACGTTCACCTCGCCCAGATCCAATATCCCACGATATGGCTCCATTTGAGTTAAACAGCGTTTCAGCATCCATAGAAGGTATACTTTCGGGATTATGGTACAGATCACCATTATGAATATTAATGAAAAATTTTTGCTCTTCGGCAGCGGTAAGAGAAACTTCATGGACACGCTCATGCAATCGAACGGCTGCGCCTGCTTTACCAGAATTTTCGCCCGTTGAGAGGTCTAGAGCATTAGAATCAGGAAAATGCTGATTAATGGCACCAAAAGACTCAAATACGTTCATTTTTTTGTTTTATCATTTTATATTGCGGTTGTCAATAATAGGCTTACCTAACGTTGTTTATTAAAATGGTAAACAGTGCCACCGATCTGGTCTTTGAAAGCGTTTATTCCCAGCATTTTTGGGTCATTGGTTGCTGTAGTGTAACCACTTTGATCAACGATACTTCTACCATCGTCGAAGAGATGGTTTATGACACGAAATTGAAGGAGGTGCCCAGTATTGGCAATTTCTCTCGACGCGGTGTAATAACGAAGATTGCTTTGCACGCCGTTATCAAGAACGACTGAAGCACCAATTGGCCTTTCTTCGTAGGGGTGGTCTATCACAAAGCAACGTGCGATCCCTACTTCTGCTAAGCTCACAACGAGCCGCTGAAAGGTAGAGAGATCGAGTGTACCTCTATGCTCTGCTGTCTTGAACGCTGAAAATAAATAGGGTATTTCATTAAGCTCAATAATTTCTCTGAATTGTTCCGGGGTTATTTTTTGTTCGGCTCGCTGTACTGAGCGCATGAATCGAGGATTGAATCGGTTATTAGATGCGAGGAGCGCAATAGTACTATACGTATCATCCGCGTAGGAGGGCTCAAGCGATTGTTGGTAGACAGTCAGGTGGTCTGGAAGGTTCTGAGGCACTTCAATGCTGCGACTTACTTCCCATGCGGTAAGCGCGTCGTTTGATTGACCAACGAAATAAAGCACGTCTCGCTCCGTTTCGATGATATTGGTATGGAGCCCTGCGTTATCAGCTGCTTCTATAAAACGAGCATCTTGGTATGGGCTTGTCCAGTGGAGATTATTGATCGCTCCTAGAGAGCTTTGGTTTACTTCAGGGGTCATGTTATTGATATAATAGAATGAAAATGGTATAATTTCAAGAATTTACGAAATGTATATTATTTTATGTCAAGTAATTCACATCCTGAGAGAGCAACAGTACGTAAATCGGTAATTGAGAATTTTAATGGCGCCCGTGTGTCATGGGCAGATTTGTACGTACGAAATGCACAGCTGATCGGATACGATGTCCAGAAGACTACCACGAGTGAAACTGTAGGACATAAAATTTTTCTAGGAGACACGTTGCCTGGACAGATGGGATACGGGGGTCTCAACTTATATTTTCTAGCCGCAGCGGATGGAACGGAAAATGAATATGTGAGCGCACGGCGTACCGATGCGGTAACTACAGTGAGTTCTGCGGAGAAGCGCCGGCTGCTAAATGCATTTCCGGATTTGGATCCTCGTACTATCAGCGTTGACGGTTTTCCTGTATATAACCAAAAGCAAATCGTATCCGCTCTACGGGGTACAGAAAAAAGTACAAAAGATAGTGTTGCATTCGTGGGACGAACTGATTCTGATAAAGGATTAGAGCTTGAGCTTGCAATAGCAGAGGAGTTACGAAGGGCTCATATACTAACTGCCCATCTTTCTGCAGGACGTAATATGATTGCTCATGAACTTACGTCACTCGACGTAGTCGTAAAGGAGGGATTGAGTGGAGATGCGTACCTTGGCGCGCTTAGTGAATACGGTGCAGTGGTCAATACAAGTCCGCGGGAATCCCTGTACGTTTCTGGAATTGAGGCGACTGCATTGGGGCTTCCTGTCTTTTCTCCGAATGCTACTGACAGCGGTATACGGGATTGGAATCTAGATGATAGGTTTTACAATCCTCGAGATATCAAGGGGGCAGTCGCAGCGATCTCGGAAACACTTGAGGCGGGGGTTGAGCTAAGTCTTCCGGATGTGAGTCGTTACAGTGTAGGAGCGTATTTCGATCGAATTGACGCATTGTTGGAGCGTAATAATGACTAATATTGAATCAAGGGCACTAATTATCTCACCGCATCAAGATGACGCGATCTTGTCAGTAGGTGCGTTTGCACACGAGAACTATGGTGACATTCGTGTGCTCAATTTATTCACTCGCTCCTCTGCGCATATGATTGAGGGTGTGTCTAATGACCCTGAGGTCGTTTCTGCAATACGACGTGGCGAGGACGAGGCGGTTGCTGGGCTGTATGGATTTACGTTCAAAGATGCTGGATTCTCTGATGCAGAGGAGCGGGGTATTGCCTGGAATGACGTTAGTGCACCGGTTGATGTGTCTCTGAGGAGTGAACTCGAGGAAACTATTGCATCATTTATTTATGCCGAGGGTAGCTCTGATTCTACCGTTTATCTACCTGCTGCATTTGGCCTTCACCCAGACCATTACCTTACACTGCAAGCAGGGCTTCGAGCGTCAATTAATCATCCGTTGCGTATATACGCGGATCAGCCGTATTATTTTAGTCCACACGGCGCCCGGCATGGTGCACTCGATATGCTTACGAAGCGTGACGCTATTTCTTACCCTTTCGATGTCGCGCTTAAAACCGATATGTTGCGATTGTATCCGTCACAACTTACTCCTGAGAGAATAAAATTTCTTAGTGATGCTGAGCGCGAGTATTATTGGGAAGTTGCCATGATCGCACGGCAAGCACTCATTACAGCTGCAGAGTCGCGTCGCAATTTACACACCGTGCGATTTGGTGATTCTCGCTGGCTACATGTTACAAAAGCAAGCTACGGTACCGCTACGCGTCAATTTGTTGATGTAGAAGTACAGAACTATGATAGTGAACTAATTAAAACGCCGCTGATGATTGAAAGCCATCATATCGAGGGCCTGGGTGATGTAAGGTTCGCCCGCCACGCGGGTGTAAATACCGTGGATTATATGGATTATGAAGGTATGCGCTCATATGATGCTGGATCACTTGCACAGCTAAAAGATCAAGCGCGTGTGTCTGGAGCGCAGTATATATGGTTCTCGGGTATGAGAGAACGAGATGGATATTTACTTTTACTTGAACATGCGACGACCGGTCTGTCAGAAACATTTGAAGGTATATCGAGTTATATAACCACGTGCCATCCGAATGGATTCAATGCATGGCTGGCATCGAAAGATTCAATACAGAGAAAAAAATTTCGTCAGATTTTTCGAAAATTGGATATGTTAACGGAAGAAAATGATGTAATTTTCGAACTAAAGTCCGGAACCACCGCAATGCTTCAGGACTTCCTTGCTCTTCAACGTGAGCGAGCTATTGTGACTGGCATGGATGCATTTATCGAAAACATGGAATACAGAGACTTCCTCGAAAAAGCTGTTGCAAAAGGACTTGTATCATTTGCTAATCTTGTTATTAATAACAAAACTGTGGCAACACTCGCCATATTGGACGATGAGAAAAATCAGTCACTTGCAATTTTAGCACAGGGATTTGACAACGAATGGGCCTATTATTCACCAAGTTATATTGCAATGTATAAATTGATCGAACTAGCGCATAATCATCAGTATAGGTCTGTCGACTTTCTCCGTGGAGATGAACGGTATAAAGCTTACTTCACCGATACTCGAGAGGTGCTCTATAAGCATCTTGAAGCCCTGGCTGAAGTCAGCTCAGGCGAGTGGTCGAGTGTATGTGAGTATGTGAAAGGGTATGAAGAATAGTCGTGAAATTACTGCAGAATAAGAAAATCCTTATCGTTGCTCCCCATCAGGACGATGAGGTGCTAGGGTGTGGCGGCTTGATCGCCTATGCTATTGAACAAGGTTCCACTGTAGAAGTTGTACATGTCTTTGCTGGAACTACGGGAATTTCATACCTTCCGAATGGTGAGCAAACGAGCACGGCACGGCGCAAAGAGGCACAGGCTGCTGCCGACGACATGGGCTTCACTCTTTATAAAGATTTAGGCTTTGTTGATCGAACCAACCCAAGTGAGAATGAGGTACAGCGCGCGCTCATTAATGTGATTCGTCGTTCATCTCCGGATGTTTTGCTGTTGCCGCATGCAGACGAGTCTGATGTGGAACATGCAATGGTGAGCCGAGTAGGAAAACAGGCCGCCTGGCTTTCTGCCGCACATATTGAAACGGGGAGTGAAGACGCGTCTATTAGAGCACTTGATGCTGTGCTGTATTACAGTGTATGGACACCGCTAAGCTCACCCACACTATATCTTGATATCACAAACTTTATAGATAAAAAGCAACGAGCACTTTCAAAGTACGTTTCTCAAATGGAAGCTACTTCATGGGAACATGGGAGTATTGGAATCAATGCATACTTTGGAACAAAATTGCTGGCGAAAGGGTATGTCGAAGTGTTTGATTCTGAACCGCTAGATTTAGGGGGATGTGATGTATAAATCAATCAACTACTTAGAGGGTTCAATGCGCGTCATTAACATTGTTCCAGTGGAGCTACGTGGAAAAATATGGTATTGTGTCGCATTTGAGCCAGCAGACTCATCCATGGGTGATGCAATGCACCTTGCTTTCGTGTATAAAAATGATTTCAAGTCTTCTGATGACCTACTTGCCAATTTATCTTCGATTGATCTGGGTGAAAGTCCTGCAGTACGCATACACTCGGAGTGTCTTCTAGGTGACGCTATGGGATCGAGTTTGTGTGACTGCGGTGAGCAGCTCGAATACGCAATGAGTAGCATTGTTGAGCGGGGGTGTGGAGTAATGATATATCTACGTCAAGAAGGTCGCGGTATTGGAATGCGCGCCAAGCTCGCCTGTCTTGCAGTTCAAGAGGGGTATGTAGCTGGTGTTCGAATATCGAGTAAACTGAGTTCGGACGAAGCTAATGTGTATTGCGGCTTCCCTATCGATAACCGCGACTATTTGATAGTTCCTGAAATACTTAGTTTTTTAAATGTCGACAGACTCACAATGTATACTGGCAATCCTGAGAAAATACAAGTTATTAGAGACGCGGGCATTACCATCGATCAAGTTGATGATGTGTCAAAGGAGCTTGTCGAGGTAGGTAGTCGAAAGCATCGTGAGCTTACCGAGAAGATAAAACGAAACTATCAGTACGAAGGAGTAAGCATATGAATCCAACGATCAGCGTGATCATTCCTTGCAAGGATGACCCAGAAATAATTAATAGTATTGCATCAGTTAACTATAATGACGCAGAGATACTAGTTGTCTTCAATGGAGCAGCGGAAAGTTTTATTCAGTGGGTAAAAGATGAAGCCTATAGACTTGGAGTTTCTGATCAGTTGTCAGTATACACATTAAAAAAACCAAATCTCGCTAAAGCTCTTGAGCTGGGAACGCAAAAAGCTAAGTCGGAGAACGTACTATATATGGACTCGGATTGCATATTCGAAAAGGATGCGATTGAGGCATTCGTCTCGTCGATTGAGTCGTATGACATGAAAACGAATGTACTAAAAGGGTCGGTAGTGTTCGAAGAAGGGACGACATGGATTGAGGGTGTTATTGCTGCCTCTCGCGAACATCATACGGCCGAGGTTCTTACGGCATACAAACCTCCTCTTCTCATATCAAAAAAGATTATCGGGGAGATTGGTGGCTATGCTTTTAACGATAAGCTGATTTGGCGCGAGGATGCAGACTTAGATAATCGTATCCGTGAAGCAGGCATTCGTATTAATGCTGTTCCGAACGGAATTATTTATCATCATAGTATATCGCTGAAAACTGACCTTCGAAGCACTTTTCGCTATGGTATTGGTTTGGCCATTGCTAATGTAATGAAGATTAAACTTACTGAAGTGCCTCGCTCGACGATGAGTACCTTGCGAAGCAAGGGATTCGTTCCTGGCCTGTATATGATATTTAGAAACAGGGTATACGACGCTGGTTATGTTTACGCACGAATAAAGATAGTATTTGGGAAGTATGTCACAAAGTAACGGTCGATATTTGTTGCGAGATGCACTTTACGAAGTTCGTGAGTATGCCAAGCGTCTTGTGGATGACGACACGTGCTGGCAAATTGACGAACATTGCTTACTGCGTTTTCAGGGCGAGCTGCTATCTGAAGAGCCAGTTCGTAGCAAGGTACTATATAACGATCTTAAGGATGCAAGTGAACAGTTTGCTTTCATTTTATATTACGCTTCAAGTACATTCTCTTATGTGCAGCCGGCAGATGGATCAGAGTATTCATATAGACTGAACGAAGAGGTGTTGTACAGGACTAACGCCTATGTCACGGCGTTACTTGAGGCGAAAGTGCGCTGGGATGATCCTCGCGCTGTACTACAATTGAGTGATACGAAGTGGAGGGAAGTACTCCAGCTGGATACTAGCAACCTTTACCTAGCGGACCAGCGTATTGATGCAATAAGAAAATTGGCAAGCACATTTAGCCAAGGATTGATTAAAGGCCTCGGTGATACTCGTATTGATGTGGATGTATTATTTTCTTGTTTAATGCGTACAGGCTTATTTGAAGATCGGTTTTTGAAGCGTATTCAAATGGCACTTGCCTTTTTGGAAGACGCAGCACATATGTACGGGGTCGAGTATGTAGGCGGGGCTCCATTGACCGCCATGGCTGACTATCGGCTACCTCAGGTATTCATAAATACCGGAGTACTTTGCATTGACGAAGGCCTCAAGAGTCGATTGATGAAGGGGTCGGTAATGTTAAAGAATAGCTCAGAAGAATTGCTGTTGCGTGCGTATTCAATTGAAATATGCCGACGATTATCCGTCGCTCTACACACGACTGAGGCAAAAATAGATAGTTTAGTTTGGGGGTACTCCCAGCAAATGCTTGCACATAAAATGTTTAAAATTCCCGCACCTCGAGTACTGACAGACTGTTACTAGACGTGTTTGATGAGCTCGGTATTGTAAGACGTAAAACCACGTTTAAGATGAAGCTGAACGGATGCTTCATTGTCGCTATAGATATGTGTAGCTAATCTATCTACTTTTTTTCCCTTTATTGCCCAATCTTCGGAAAAAGTAACCAGTTGCTTGCCAATTCCTTTCCCCCTAAAATCCGGAAGAATATAAAGTGCTTCTAATACGCATTCACGGTTCTTTCGAGATAAATAGTCGAGTGTATGAACGTAGCTGTATTGGTATCCAACAATTGTGTCATCTTCCAGAAATGCAGCAACAATAAGGGCATCCGGGTTTGAAAGCTCCTCTTCGTAATGAACACGAGATTCTTCACGATTAAATATCAGGTGTGGTTCGTAGCGTGATTCTTCACTTTGAAGCTTCTCTCCTAGCGAAATAATTGTATCGAGTTGATTTGCACTGATGCGAGAAATGTGGATAGCTGGATTCATATAACTATCGTACCATTAACGATAAAGGGTATGTGAACATATACATTTTGAGTAGAGATAGTTAAACGAATGCGTGTATAATTACCGGATTGCTTGGTATAGAGCATTCTCTTTACTGCACAATTGACAATACCCCTCCACCTCAAACTGATGGCCAATCGGTCTAAATCTATAACTTTTCGCGACTTCATGAATAAATTGCTCGATCTTCTCATCAGCTTTGATGTCAGCGACATTGCCGCATGTGATACACACCAAGTGGTGGTGATGAGGTGTAAAAGCATCTGATAATTCTATCTTATATTTCCACCCAATTGTTATGCGGCGTATTATACCGAGGGTTTCAAATAGTTCGACATTTCGATAGACGCCGACACGGTCAATCGAGCCGCTAGCTTTCGAGAGAATGTCTTGTATGGAAAGCGGCTTTGTACCGACAAGCAAATGGAATAGCTCGAGGCGTGCATTAGTGACCCGATATCCGGCATCGGAAAGGATAGTGCGGAAAAGACTCGTTTGTTGATCGCTCATGTTGCAATTATAGTCTATATTGCAACAAAATTGCATTAAGTGACACGATGCCTACAATAGGAAATATGAAAATAGCATTTGTAGGAAAAGGTGGTGCGGGCAAAACGACTGTATCAACACTCTTTGCTCAGCACCTTGCTGAAACGCAAAATGTTCTGGCGATCGATGCCGACATAAATATGCACATGGCTGAAATGTATAGCCTTAGTTACGACAAAGACAGGACAATTTCAGAGAAGCAGCCGAGTGAGGATATTCGAACTTATCTACGTGGATCGAATCGTCGCATACTTTCGAACAATCATTTTAAAAAATCGACACCACCAGGCAGTGGCTCTCGCCTTATTTCTGTGACGGACCAGTCAGACTGGTTCATGCAAACGTACGCCCGTAGAGTGACAGACTCGCTTTCAACGGTTGTTGTAGGCACCTATTCAGAAGACGGTATAGCTTCAAGCTGCTACCACAATAACCTCGCGATTCTCGAGAACGTCCTTTCACACACGATAGACGATGGAACGGTTGTTGTTGATATGGTGGCCGGTACTGATGCTTTTGCTTCGACACTGTTCGCACAATTCGACGCCCTCTTTTTTGTTGCCGAACCAACGACTAGGAGCCTAGCTGTTTATAAGCAATATGAGGTATTAGCTGAAAAAGGAGGGGTGGGTGATCGGTTGCATGTCATCGGTAACAAGGTCGAAAGTGACGACGATCGAGTGTTTATCGAACAGACATCTGGAAAGAGGGTCGTATCTGTTTTATCTCGTTCTATGCATATCCTTGCAGTTGATAAAGGACAGGAAAAGCTTAATGTCTCGAGGCTACGTGATGCTGAACGTCAGGCCCTTGAAGATGTAATGCGGTGTGCCGATGAACATCGGATGTCATCGCAAGAACGCCTTCCGAAATTATGGGCTCTCCACAAAACCTACGTCAGCCAAGCATTTATCAAAGAACGGTTCGGCGATCTGACCGACCAAATCGACCGTTCCTTTACGTATCCTCAAATATGAACATGAAAGTGTATAGCGGTGAGCAGGGGATTCGTGATTACCTCCGACCCGATGTCGATGACTATAGTCCATTAGTCGAACTTTGTTCTGATATAAATCCTTACTTGAAATCACACGATATTCATATATATGTAAAATTGCTCAACACACTCCCGTTATCGAACGTTAAGTCGCTGCCAGCATGGAGTATGCTTGATCATGCCAGAGAATCACTCGAAGGTAAAACAATTGTCGAGTCATCAAGCGGTAATACGGTATTAAGTCTAGGACTACTTGCGAAAAGTTTCGGTATACGACGCGTCAAGGCGGTCGCCTCGCGCGATGTGACCCCAGGTAAACTTAGCCTTCTCAGAATTGCTGGCATAGACGTGCAGCTTGTTGACGGACCATTGTGTCCGCGCCCTGATGATCCGAAGAGTAGCATCTCGATTGCTCGACTTCAGGGAAAACAGTCCGGTTGGTATAACCCAAGTCAGTATGATAACGATGCCAATCCACAGGCCCACCGTGATTATACCGGTCCGCAACTATTTCGACAGCTCGATGGCAATATAGCCCTTTTTGTCGCAGGTCTTGGGACGACCGGAACATTCGTTGGGACGGCAGAGTATTTGCGCAGCCGGATCGATGGCGTACAAACCGTAGGTGTTGTTCGTGCGCCCAATAATCCCGTGCCTGGCGTGAGGACAAAAAACTTACTGAGAGAAGTTGCGTTTCCTTGGCGAAACGCAACAACCAGCTCTTTAATCACAGTTAACGAGCGAGACGCATATGAGAAAAGTCTTTTGATGATACGACACGGTCTTCTGGTAGGTCCGAGTGCCGGATTTGCATTAGCGGGTGTCATAAAGCATCTTGGCGAAATGGCAGTTCAGGAGCGTATTGAGTCGATGCGCGGCAAAAACGTCGTCTTCATTGCACCCGATAGCATGTTTCCTTATGTTGACGAGTATTTTGATGTGCTTGAGCCAACGTCGTTCGGTGAAATTGATGATCAGACGACATTTCAGTATACAGAGGCGTCGAGTGAATTAGCGAAAGTAGCCGAACTGACCGTTGATGATATCTATAGTGATTATGTGGATGTGGACGGGCAATTAGTGTCGCGGCACTATCAGCTTATTGATATTCGCGACGAACACTCGTATCAGGATCATCATCTGCCGGACAGTATCCATATTCCCATGTTTACGGTTGAAAGTTGGCTCCGGCAGCACACAACCATCAAACAGATCGTTTTTATATGTGACCGAGGTGCACAGAGTTTACGTGCGGCTCAGATGGCAACAGGACAGGGAATACGCGCATATAGTATGATTGGCGGCACAGTTGAGTGGTCGGCACGCGGTCTACCAAGAATTCTCTCTCAACACTGCTAGTGCTTATTGCGATTACTTAATATTATTGCATAGTATGTATACGTCATGTATGATAAAACACTATGAGTGAATACTATCACGATAAAAAGTCTTTTTCGGAACATGACGCGATTCTTGGTGAAATACAATCTGAGATAGAAAGAATTGACGCTATAACAAACGCTTTAGCAGGTGTTGCACTTTCATCGGCTAACGGGCATCATGACCTTATCGAAGTTTCAGCGAACTTAGCGACAAAAAGCAATCAACTTTTGGATACAGTACGAGCACTGGAGATCGTTGAATCAAAAGATTTTAAAGAGCCATTCGGTGATGAGGAGTCTTATTACACAGTCCTACGACTTTTTACGCAAGACAAGAACGTCGGAACTGTTCTCTCACTTGAGTATGTATGGGAATATCTATCAAAAAATTATGATATGACAGCTGAAACACCGGCAACCCTTCGTCAGACGCTCCATGAGTGGGCCGCAGATATCAGGGCCGATGCAAGAGAACGACGCGGTATCGATGGATTTTTCGGCTCATATGAGGACGGATTTGTTTTTTCTTATAGTAGCGTTGATGCTTTGAAGACGGATATGCAAAAAGTCGTCAAACAAGCAGTAGTTACTAAAAAACCTGTTATTAAAAAAGCCGTTATCATCGAAGAAGAGACCGAAGAAGTTGCCACACCCATTATTGATGTCAAACAGATGATCGTTGACGCGGTTAGTCGTCAGGGTGAGCCGTATAAACAAGCGGATTTGAAAAGGTTTTTGAAAGAACAGAGAATCCGTCTTAGTGATGACGAGGTTCAAGCGTATATCGATACAAATGTCGCCGATGGTCTATTGTTTAAGCATCGCCGCAACGGAAATGCCTATTTGTGGATTGAACCTGATAATGAGATAGTTGTGAAAAAGAAAAACGTGAGTGAAAAGAATGAAAAGCCTATTCATATCGATATTGATTGTGCTGTAAAGATCATAGATGTACTGGTAGCTCCAGGTAGCCATGTTGAAGAGAAACTGACGATGCAAGAGCTGTGGCGACGAATGAACGACGATAGAACAAGTCGCATTCCAGAGGACCAATTGCTGGCGATAAAACGAGTGTGTCGACAACTTGAATCGATCGGTATCACCGAAGCTGGCGAATATAAATACGGTACAGGTGGTATTCGTACCAATTCTGCGACCAGTTCGAAGCGACGCCGCTCGGCCTCTCATACGACATTCAAAGTTCGCCTGGCATCGCAAGAAGTAAAGGCGGAGCTAAAAAAGCTCATGAGCGAAAATACTATCACCGAGTCGATACTCGAACGGTTTCATGTTATAAAAAACGTATAAAAATATACCCGCATAAAGCGGGTATATGTGCTTATCAAATCGTAAGACTAGTTAGATTTGAACATGTCAGGCTTTGACGCGATGATACCTGTGGTGAGGGCATCAGCACCGCCAGAGATCTGGACAAGGGCTTGGTTTTCAAGTGCGTATGCTTTTTCGAAGTTACCCTTCTGGTATTCAACAGCAGCTTGGTTAAGCAGGTCTTCGTGAGTACTGAGCGCATCGTAGAGAGTGTCTGATGACAAGCTTGGGATAACGCTGTTAAACACATTGGCTACTTTTCGAAGTTCAACACGGAGGGCGGCAAGTGATGATTCTTGTGCGGCCATGTTACCGTCTTTTACTGCTTGGGCGTAGTTGTTGGATTGAACGATGTGCTCGACAAATGGTGTCGTGATAGCGTCTTGAGCATCTTTACCGTAAATGCTACCAACTGCTGTAGCAATTGCAACTGCGTTAGCTGTTTGAGCTGCCTTAGCACCTTCAATCTTCTGCTGTGATGCACCATCAACGATGTTACGTGTTACAACAAGGCTGCTTGTCACGTGTTCACGGAGTAGGTTGTTGAGGTCGACTCGTAGTTTGGCTGGTGCAGAATCTGCTGATACCATACTCGTTGAATTTGCTTGCGGGGTGCTTTCTTGATGCTTCATGCCTAACTGAGTACCAGCGAGTGTTCCGACTCCCAGTGCGGCAATGATAGCGATGACGACGAAAACTTTTGAACTGTTTTTCATGTGTGCTCCTTGCATTAATAATGTAACCGTAGCTTAACAATCAGTGGATAGTTCGTATGTAAGGGATATTACATGTGACATATGTCACTTACTATGCCGCATCTATCCCCCATACTGATAGGAAATGTAACGGGAGAATCATATGAGCCAACATGCAATACATGATCCGCGCGATCAGTATCCACAACCACCATTTCCAGAGCAGCCACAAGAAGCGCCCGGACTAGCCAGAGAAATGAATCCGAAGCCAGATCACGGCGAAACATCATATGTCGGAAGCGGGAAGCTTGAAGGACGAAAAGCACTGATAACAGGTGGTGATTCTGGAATCGGTAAAGCAGTAGCGATTGCTTACTTACGCGAAGGTGCAGATGTCGCTATCAATTATCTTGAAAGCGAAAAAGCTGATGTCGAAGAACTGAAAGCTTTGTTCGATGCTGAGGGCAAAGAACTCGTCTGTGTTCCGGGAGATATCACTAATCATGAATTTGCAACGAGCTTAGTCGAGCAAGCAGTTGAAAGATTAGGCGGTCTCGATGCGCTCGTTTTGAACGCTGGAAAGCAAACGTTCGTTGAGGATTTTGATGATTTGACGCCTGAGCAGTTTGATAAAACATTCAAGACGAATATATATGCTCCATTTTGGATGCTGAAAGCCGCCTCTCCTCATTTGCAGCCAGGCGCGACAGTTATCGTCACGTCATCAATTCAGGGATATCAACCCTCACCCGGGCTTGTTGACTACGCATCAACGAAAGCAGCTGAAAAAGCGTTTGTTCAAGCACTTGGTGGACAGTGGATTGCATCTAAGGGAGTGCGTGTTAACGCCGTCGCTCCTGGCCCGGTATGGACAGTATTGCAGCCGTCTGGCGGACAACCTCAAGAGGCAGTCAAGACGTTTGGTGAACAAGTGCCTATACAGCGGCCAGCTCAGCCCGCCGAACTTGCTCCAGTATATGTATTCCTATCGAGCCAGGAATCAAGCTATGTCATTGGTGAAACATATGGTGTCACTGGGGGTAGTCCAACGGCTTAGGGGGGTAATACGTAAAAGTCCTTCATGTATGTGAGGGACTTTTTATGTTCACTGCTACACTAGAGACTGATACGCAATTACTATGAACTTATTTACGACCAAAGACACGACCTTATTTGATGCGAGCCACGTAACAGTACGCGGCTACCGTTTGTTTGAGCGTCGATCCAAAACAACGCATGATCAAACGGTGTTATTGATACATGGCCTTAATGTTTCAGAAAAATACTATCGTTTGTTCGCTAAAGAATTGCAACTGACACACAACGTCATTTCAATTGACCTTCCTGGATTTGGCACCTCGAAAAATAACCGCCAATCACTCACTTTTGAGGGCCTTGCGCGAATTATTAGAGACTACATCTCGAAGCATACGGACGGGTCGGTTGTATTGGTTGGACAATCCATGGGCACGCAGGTGTGCGCAGAGGTTGCCGCACGGTATCCTGATGTCGTTGAGCGGCTCATTTTGATCGCTCCGACGGTAAACAATAAAGAGCGCACCACGATCCAGCAAGGATTCCGTCTTTTGCAAGATTCATTCCGTGAACCATTTCCAGTCAATGCCATTATCATGACCGACTTTTTTAATTTTGGTATCGTGAAGTTATGGCGAACACAACGTCGAATGATGCAGCATTCACTCGAAACGACACTCACGAAAGTGACAGCAAAAACACTTCTTGTTGCTGGCGAAAAAGATCCGATTTCACCACCAGAATGGACGAAATGGGTCGCTGGCTTCGCAAAAGACAGTTCTGTCGAGGTTATAGCAGGTGCTCCTCACAATCCCCAGTTTACTCACGCAAAGGAACTTCACGACATATGTTTACGATTCTTAAAATAGGATTTAAAAATATCTATTTTAGTTACGCATGGGTAGTTGATTATCTCTACGTTATTCGATGGCAGTTAAAGAGTATTCCTCGAATTTTGCCTCGACGAACGTTCATTGTCAAAGGAACAGGTCGACCTGTTCTCATGATTCCTGGTATATATGAAAATTGGCGTTTTATGCTGCCGCTTGTTGACTCATTGAAACGGCATGGGTTTCAAGTTCATGTCGTGACAAAGTTGGGCTACAACGCCGGGTCGATCGAATCGATGGCGGCGCTCGTTATCGACTATATGACCGAACATGATCTCCGCGATGTGTCATTAGTCGCTCATAGCAAGGGTGGCCTGATCGCAAAATATGTTTTGATGCAGCAGCCATCATATGTCAAAAAAGTTATTGCGATCAATACGCCATTCAACGGATCATTCTATGCTCGGTTTTTCTTTTTGAAAGAAGTCCGCGTGTTTTCAAAAACGTCAGCATCATTGCGCCGGCTTTCGGCTGCGACGACAGTGAACGACAAAATCGTATCGCTATATAGTCGGTTTGACCCTCATATCCCCGAGGGGAGTAAGCTAGGTGGCGCAAGAAATATCGTATTTAAAAAAGTTGGTCACTTCAGCCCGGTTGGTGATAAGGATGTTCATATCATAGTTATTAAGCAACTTAATGGTTGAAAAAAATGAACCATTGTTCATAATAGAAAGGTGACTGTTATGCATAATTCTGAACTGCGAAAAATGTTCGAGACCACTCGTCCACTTTTTATCGCGTTTGGTGATCATTACCGCCAAGAAATCATTTTAATTCTCGGTGAAACTCATAATCTAACGGTTCAAGATTTATCAGTCAAACTCGGGTTGTCACGACCAGCAACATCGCATCACGTCAAAATTCTCAAAGAAGCTGGATTGCTTGGAGAGCGCCGTGATGGCCGAAAAACGTATTATTATCCAACCCTCCAACGATCAGTCGCACTGATAAAAACGATGGTTGATGCAGCAGATCAAAAACTAAGCAAGGAACTATAAATGGCATCATTTCTTCAAAAAACTGGCATCCGTATGTTTGAGCGCCGATGGTGGGTCGTTGGCAGCTGGGTAACGGTACTCGCTATCGTTGGAGTGCTGGCGTTCACTTTCATGGCGCCACTCAGTAGTAGTATTTCAATCCCGGGTACTGAGGCGCAAAAAGCGTTAGATCGCTTCGAAGAACTCTTTCCTGATGCCGGTGCTCGTTCGGGTCGTCTTGTATTGACGACACCTGAAAACAAAACATTAACCGACTATCGATCTGAAATAACAGATCTGACGAAAGCTATGAGCGACGTTCCTGATGTCGCTACCGCCATTTCGCCATTCACCAATACGGCGGCACTTTCAAAAGACGGTCGGATAGGGTATATCACGATCCAGCTTTCTGGCGGCGACGCATCAGTTAGTAAGGAAACATTAGCGAAAGTAGATGAGCAAGTAGCGACGTTCACGCGTGATGGCCTGCGAGTATATGCTGGTGGGGACTTAGTGAACCGCGCACCAGGGGAGATATTGGGGGTCGGTGAGGTAGCCGGTGTCGTTATCGCGCTGGTTGTCCTCGTTATTACGCTAGGCTCGCTTGTCGCTGCCGGCATGCCGATTATCACCGCCCTGCTGACGGTAGGTATTAGTATGGCTGGACTATTTGCATTGACCCAAACAGTAGAGATGACAAACACTGCACCAGTCCTCGCGGTTATGCTAGGACTCGCCGTTGGTATCGATTATTCATTATTCATCGTGAATCGGTATAAAAGTTTTGTCAAAGAAGGCTATGCACTTCGAGACGCGGCTGGTCGAGCGATAGCTACCGCTGGTAACGCTGTTTTGTTCGCAGCGGCAACTGTATTTATTGCTTTGGCCGCGCTATCAGTTGTCCAAATCCCGTTCATGACTGTGATGGGCCTTGCTGCCGCTTGTACCGTTGCTCTAGCGGCAATGATTGCGGTAACTCTTGTTCCGGCACTACTCGGTATAGCTGGCATGCGCGTCTTTAGTAAGAAAGAACGTCGTAGTATCCAGCAGGTGCAAAATAACCATGAAATTCGTGAAGAGCGTGTCAGCCATTCGACATTCTGGTATCGAGCCGGCGAAAAGATTTTGAAATATCGCAAAAGCTTCTTGCTACTCGCTGTCGCTGTCGTTATTGTTCTTGCATGGCCAATCAGTCAACTGAAGCTTGGTCTTCCAAGTGATGAACATGCGGCGCCGGGTGCATCGGAGCGACAAGCCTATGATCTCATCAGTAAAGGTTTTGGCCCGGGCTTTAATGCGCCGCTCCTTGTTCTCGTCGAAAACTTAAATGTTCCTACGCAGCAAGCGACCGCTAGCGCTGAACAACAACTGATTCAGCGGTATGCCCAAAGTCAACCGACACCAATCGCAACCCTAGAGCAGCAATCGGCCGCATTACAACAGCTTCGCTCTCAAGCAAGAGTCATTGCGACATTAGGCCCAGTCGCTGAACGTATCAAGGCTGTTGATGGTGTCGATGCCGTTCAACCAGCATTCCTCACGGCGGATGGTAAAGCTGGCTTTATCCAAGTGATTCCAAAAACTGGACCGTCAGACAATACGACAAAAGCACTCGTTAAAGACCTTCGTCAAGAAGAGACGCAACAAAAACTCGCAGCTGGTTCAAGTGAGACATTTGCGGTGACTGGCTCAACTGCCGTGCAGATCGACATCGAAGACAAGTTATCAGCGGCGCTGCCTATCTACCTTGCGGTTGTCGTTGGATTATCTCTGATCTTGCTTTTAATTGCATTTCGCTCAGTTCTCATACCAATCAAAGCGACGCTGGGATTCCTCCTTTCAGTCCTTGCTATGTTCGGAGCACTGGTCGCCGTCTTCCAGTGGGGCTGGTTTGGTATTACTGATGCACCCGGTCCGATTGTCAGCTTTATTCCTATTATCGCAGTCGGTATTCTTTTCGGACTAGCGATGGACTATGAATTCTTCGTCGTCTCGGGTATGCAGGAAGCCTATCACCACACAAAGAATGCGAAAAAGGCGGTCATACGTGGCTTTGCTCTTGGTAGTAAAGTTGTCGTAGCGGCTGGTTTTATCATGGTAGCAGTGTTTGCAGGCTTCATTACGAACCACGACGCGACGATTCAATCGATTGGATTTGCTTTGGCCCTCGGTATTTTGGTCGATGCGTTTATTGTTCGCTTGATAATTGTTCCAATTGTCATGTCGTATCTGAGTGACAGAGCATGGTGGATGCCGAAATGGCTCGATAAGGTATTGCCTAATATCTCAGTCGAAGGCAGTGTCGAAGAGGGAGCCACTCGGTCAAAAAAACGCTAGTTTGACAAATTAGTTCTAATCATATATAATAAGCTTATGATTGAACAAATTCACGAACTCCTTGATCAGTGGAACACAACCAAAACAGATCGTCAAAAAATGCAAACCGTTTTTCTTATTGCTGGTATTTTGGTCATACTCGCTGCGGGATTGATAACATTTTTGAACGCGTCACTCGGGTACTCGATGCTTACATTTGGCCTTGCACTGCTTGCCGTGTTCTTGATTAACGCTGTTGCATGGCACCTTTTGTCATCGATGTTGCTTTCGCAGCTCAAGTCACGAAATCGACGATCGACGCCTAAAAACCGTTAGTTTATGACAGCCACTTTTGAGACACCGTTTTGACGGTGTCTTTCTTTTCATCGTTCATTCGATCGTAAAGCGATACCATCATAGAGGATCGCGGATTAGCGGCAATCATCTCACGGAAATCATCAATAAAGCGCCAGTAAAGCGCATCCCATATCTCACTCCAGGCTCCTTTCTTGTAATCGCTCATTTTTATAATGTAATTGCTACCACTGATGTAGGGTTTGGTTGTTATAAAGTCTGCAGCAGCAAACTGACTCATGGCGTAGACATTCGGCACCATAACCCAGTCGTAGGCGTCAATGAACAGGGTCATGAACCATGTGTAGACTTCGTCAGGAGAAATTCGTAACAGCACCATACTGTTACCAAGGATCATGAGACGCTCGATGTGATGGGCATAGCCAGTATCAAGGATTCTTTTTATTGTATCGTCGATTGGATCGAGTCCAGTTGTGCCGTCCCACCAGCTTTTATCGAGTGAACGTGTGGCCGAGAGGTGATTTTTCATCCGCATTTTTCGTCCAAATTTTACGTAGGTAGCACGCATGTATTCCCTCCAGCCAATAATTTGTCTAATGAAACCCTCTAGGCTTTTGATAGGAATGGTGTGAGTCTTAGCGTATGCGAGCGTCTCGTCAATGACTTGGCGAGGAGTCAGGAGACCATTGTTGATGAGCGGGCTAAGAACAGAATGAAAAAGTTCGCCACCTCGTGTTGTCATCGCATCTTCGTAAGGACCGAATAGTTCGAACCTTTTGGATAGAAATGAGTGCAACCTACGAGCCGCACCATCATGAGTGACTGGATAATGAAAAGAGTCTCCATTACCAGGGTTATGAGCGAAGTGTTGGTGTACCCATGCGATTGCATCATCGCGATCGGCTGATGGTTCATCATCATACTGCTTGGGTAGCTGAATCGATGCTGGGAGTTTTTTGCGGTTTGCTTCGTCAAAGCTCCATTTTCCACCAACTGGTGTGCCATTTTCATTCATCAAAATGGATAGGCGACGGCGTTGCCATTCGTAGAAATGCTGCATACGGTTCGGTTGACGATCGAAATAATTGTCGATCTCGCCACGTGTTGTCAAGAATGCTGGACTCGGAGATCGTTCGGCAGTGATAGTATATTTTTCGCATACTGCACCAAGCCGTTGCTGTAGCCAGTCATCGACGAGGTCGTGATAATGAATGTTTTTTATTGTCTTGTGAGTCAAAAGTTCGGCGAGTCGATCCATGCTGGTTTGTGAAGTGGATGTTTCGATATATTCAACTTCAAATCCAGCATTTTGTAATCGCTTATAGTGAGATTGCATCGAAGCACGGTGAAGTATGAGTTTTTGTTTATGGAACGTAAATTCGCGAAAAAACAGGTCGTCTTCTATAAAAATAAACAGCGTTTTGGGATCGTATGAAAAGTGTTCAGCGAATAGCTGATGGGGAAATATGAGGTGAGTTAAGGTCAGTGAGTGCATGGCTTCCCTGTTCATTATGAGTTTAGTGATCTTTTTCACAGATCGTATCGTGTTTAGTGATTACAATCAAGCCATAAGTTAATGAAAGGAAAAAGAAATGTTAAATTTTATCGCTTGGATTGTAATCGGTGGACTTGCTGGTTGGGTCGCTTCTAAAATTATGAAAACCGACGCTTCAATGGGACTGGTTTTGAACATTATCGTTGGTATTGTCGGTGCACTTATCGGTGGCTGGGTTGTAAATATGCTTCTCGGCGCTGATCCAGAAATTTTCAGTATCGGTGGATTCGTCACTGCTGTTCTTGGTTCGGTTATCCTGCTTGGTATCGTTCGCTTGTTCAGTGGTCGTCGTAGCAACGCCTAAATTATTTTTACTATTTTTATCCTCAAAGGAGGCTCTATGACAGAAATCGCAGTAAACAAAGCTCTCCTCGGTCTCAAAGACGTGTCTGTAAATGTTCATGACACTGGCGGCACGGGGCGTCCAGTAATACTTATCCACGGTTGGCCACTATCCGGTGATTCGTGGAAACATCAAGTCTCTGCTCTTAGCAACGAAGGGTATCGAGTTATTACTTATGACCGTCGTGGATTCGGCGATAGTGACAAGCCGAAAACTGGCTACGATTACGACACACTTGCTGAAGACCTTCGTGGACTCATAGAGGCACTTGACCTGCATGATGTGTCACTCGTAGGCTTTTCGATGGGAGGCGGTGAAGTTGCCCGTTACATTACTAAATACGGTGAAGAAGATCTCCGAAGTGTTGTTTTCGCAGCAGCTGTTCCCCCGATGATGATTAAAACTGACGATAATCCTAATGGACCACTCGAAAAGTCTAAGGCCACTGAAATGACTGCACAGCTTACCGCTGATTCAGATGCCTTCTATGACACTTTTACAAAAGAGTTTTTCTCAGCAAATGCTGATAAGGATTATCTTGTTTCGGAAGAAGAGCGTCAGGCCGCTTTGGCTCTCTGTCACAAGGCGGATAAAGTTGCTGCTCTGGCGGCTATGCAATCATTTGCAATGACAGACTTTCGAGATGACCTTCCGAATGTGACTGTCCCAGCGCTCGTAATTCATGGTGACGCCGACGGGACTGTACCGTATGAAGGATCGGGTGCCCGAACACATGAAGCCATTCCTCATAGTGAACTCCATGTTATTCAGGGTGGTCCTCATGGTATCAATGTGAGCCATGCCGATGAATTCAATAGTGCTCTCATTAAATTTTTGAAAAAGTAAGAGCAAGTATGGTTAAAAAAGACGACACTATAGAGTGGAAATGGGGCAACGGAACGGCAGAGGCGACAGTTGAAAAAGTTGCCGCTGAAAAAACTGAGATACAGTCTAAGGGAAAAAAGATTTCCAGGAATGGATCGTCAGATAATAAAGCTGTTGTTGCTCGGCAGTCCGATGGAACGAAAGTTGTGAAGAAG
>CAJYIP010000011.1 GCA_913775275.1 Patescibacteria group bacterium
AGCAAATTGTTGAACCGTGCACTGCGATCAGCTCGTGTCCGCGCGAAAGTTTCTGGTACTGCTGAACGTCCACGCTTAACTGTCACTATCAGTAACAAGCATATTAGTGCTCAGCTGATCGATGATATTGCCGGCAAGACGCTCGCTGCAGCAACGACTGTTGGCGCAAAGCAAACTGGTACAATGACTGAACTGGCTGCATTTGTCGGATCTGACATTGCAAAGAAGGCAAAGAAGAAAAAAGTAACGACAGTTGTCTTTGACCGTAATGGTCGCCAGTACGCACAGCGTCTTGCAGCCCTTGCTGATGCTGCTCGTAAAGAAGGATTGGAGTTCTAATATGGCTGATGCACAAAACTCACGCGGCCCACGCCGCCGCGAACAAGCTCCACAAGAGCCGAAGCAATTCGAAGAAGTAGTAATTAACATTGACCGTGTCTCGCGTGTTGTAAAGGGTGGACGTCGTTTCCGCTTCAAGGCACTTGTTGTGGTTGGTGACCGCAAGAACAAGGTTGGTGTTGGTGTTGCTAAGGGTGCTGACGTTCAAGTCGCCATCGCGAAAGCAACTGATGTGGCCAAGAAGAACATGATCGTTATCCCAATCGTTAACGACACAATTCCTCACGAAAACGAAGTCAAGTTCTCTGGAGCACAAGTTCTCTTGAAGCCAGCTGCGCCAGGTACCGGTATTATTGCTGGTGGTGTTGTCCGAACGATTATCGGTGTCACAAGCATCCGTAACTTGCTTTCAAAATCACTCAACTCAACAAACAAGGTTAACATCGCTTACGCAACTGTCGAAGCACTCCGTAGCCTCGTTCCAAAAGAAGAATGGTTGACATACAAAGCTCCTGCAACAAAATCAGCAAAGAAGCCTGCTGCGGAGGTTAAGTAATGACAAAGTATAACGAGCTACAAGTTGTAGCAAACAAGAACAAAAAGCGTGTTGGTCGCGGTATTGCTGCCGGTCAAGGTAAGACTGCTGGTCGTGGTACCAAAGGTCAAGGCTCACGTACTGGTAAGAAGCTCGGCGCAACTTTCATGGGCGGTCAACGAACGCTTGTCCGTGCCGTGCCAAAGGCTCGCGGATTCAAGAGCCTTCGAACACCAGCACAAGTTGTCTACCTCGATCACTTGAATGCGTTCAAGGGTCAGACTGTCGATAACTTCGCACTGTTCGAACAGGGTTACATCTCAACTCCGTTCCACACAGTCAAAGTCATCGCTCGTGGTGAACTGACTGAAGCCGTTACCGTCAAGGTAGCTGGTGCAAGTAAAAGTGTTCAGGCTGCGATTACCGCTGCTGGCGGGACATTCGAGAAGACTGCCGTGCCTCTCAAGCAGAGCACGAAGGTTGCTGAAGCGAACGACAAGTAGTTTCGCGAAAAGATAAAGAGCTCCATCATGGGGCTCTTTTTATTTATGCTTTTATTCAGCAATTGTTTTATGTATACTTTATTCATCATTCGAAAGAGTGATGATACCGGAAGGAAAGAAGTCATGGGCGTTTGATAAAAACGATTCGACTTGGCCACACCTGACGCCCGGCCAGGGGAGTAATCGCATAGGGACAGAAGGCTACGACCCGCAGTTGAAATACGTACTGCCGTCGGCTTGAAATGTAAGCGACCCCATAACTCGGTGAGACCGAGCTCATACGCGAAGGTTGTGTGCACCTCGTGGTGAAGAGTGCTCCTCGTGAGTAAGCACATGCGGGGGCGAGAGATATTGCGGGTCAGTAATGGCCTTATGACGTTCTTCGGAACGTTTCTCTCGCCCCCAATTTTCATTTCACACGAACCACAAACGCTATATGTAGTATAATGAGTTCAAACGTTTATTAAACTTGGGGTAAGACAGAAGACGACTGATGAACTGGAAAACAATCCTTCGATCACTAAAGAATAAAGATATGCAAAAACGATTACTTATCGTTCTAGGTATTATCGTCGTATACCGATTTTTATCGGTCGTTCCAATTCCTTTGGCAGAGCCAACTGCACTGCGCGAGGTTATCAACGGCATAGTAGGAAGCACTGATTTTGGTGGCTTTCTCAACCTCCTTTCTGGTGGTGCATTGTCGAGCTTTTCAATCGTCTTGGTGGGATTGACTCCATTTATTACTGCATCAATCATTTCGCAGTTACTTACCAAGGCTATTCCACGTCTCGAAGAATTGAACAAAGATGGCGAGTCTGGTCGTAAAAAGATCAACCAGTGGACGCGTATGGCGTCAGTTCCACTAGCAGTTATTCAGTCAATTGCTTTTATCTTTATTCTCCGAAGTACCGTCCTCGCTGGTAACACAGCTGTTCCAACTGATCCGACAGCAACTGAGTGGATCATTGCGATTACCGCAATGACAGCTGGTGCAATCCTGCTGATGTGGCTCGGTGAGCTTATTACTGAACAGGGTGTGGGCCAGGGTATTAGCTTGTTGATTTTTGCTGGAATCATTAGCCAAATTCCAACCATCTTATCGTCATTCGGAACAAGCCTATTTAATACGTCACAAGGTACGCTCAGTGTGTTTGGATGGTTCTCGTTACCGGTTAATCCAACAATGTTCTGGGTAGTGCTTGGTATCTCAATATTCTCTTTGGGTCTCTTATATCTATTGGTGAAGATAAACGAAGCGCAGCGTATTGTCACGGTTAACTACGCAAAACGAGTCCAAGGTAACAGTAATTATGGTGGCGTTAAAAGCATTCTCCCTATCAAATTGATTGCTGCTGGTGTGATCCCCGTCATCTTCGACGTAGCTTTCTTGTCGCTGCCTGCTTTCGTCGGACAGGTCCTCCAAGCAACGAACAACCCGGCGTACGCGACGTTAGCTGCCAACTTGATTCTATGGTTCCAAGCACCGCAACCGGGTGCATTTACGGGTAGTACGCTAGAGGCGTTCATCTATCCGACCACATATTTCGTTCTCGTCATCCTCTTTACCTATTTCTATACCGGTATCGTCTTTAACTCGAGCGAAATTGCTGAGAACCTACAAAAGCAAGGTGGTTTCATCGAGGGTATTCGTCCAGGCAAGAGTACCGAAAAGTATCTATCACGTACCGTCAACCGCCTTGTCTTGTTCGGCTCAGTCGTACTTGGACTTATTGCGGTCACACCGTTCATTGCTGAATATCTCCTTTTCCATCTCGCGGGCGTTAGCAATACAAACCTCGCTATTGGTGGTACAGGACTATTAATTGTCGTTTCCGTCGGGCTTGAAGCACTTCGTCAGATTAACTCTCGTGCGTTGATGGTGACGTACGACGATTACAAGTAGCGTAATAAAAACGAGTTAGCTTATGCTTTCAGCAAGCGATCCCTCGTGCTAGTCTAGTCCTAGCTCATCCATTTGGATGTGCACATTACAAACAGAGGATGTGAGAATATGGCATCTATTGATGCACGAATTCGGCTTGAGACCGAATTGTGCGATGATGAAGACAAGGGTGTTGCAAAACGCCGCCTTCGTCGGCTCCGGGCGTTCCTCGACGACGAAACCGCCAACATGTTTCGTCGGTGTTGCGCGTCGGATCCGACTATTACTCCGAAGGAACGGCGTACAAAAGGCGCCGTTTGGCTTCGTCGAAAGACGTATGACGACACTTTCCGTGACGTCGGCCCTCACGAGCAGCAAATTCGGAGTCGTGAACGATTCGAGTTGTTGCTTCAGCTCGCAAAGGGCGACAAGATATTGTTGCTGCGTGAGTATGGAGCTGCGCTCGATCGCATGTTTCCAATTCCGTCGCGGCATTTCAAGTGGAAGCCAGTGTTCATTAAGGGTGCTGAAGGTGTGGTGACAGTTCAGCACAACTGGGGACGTCGCTCCTGACCACAGTGCAGCGTTCATACGGTCGGTTGCGTTGTCCCGTCACCGGAAAGCGCAGACTCATCCTCTGTTCTTTCCCTTTCGCCGTAACAGACATTGTTATGTCGAGAGGGGAAGTCTTGACGCAAATCCAGCTAGTGGTAAAATAAAGCTATTATCAGATTCTTTGTCGAACACATCATCGGCCAACATTATTCAATTGCTTTACTCTCAGCACATTTTCGTGTATAATCCACTACTGTAACTTATGGCTAGTCAAAAGGAAGTGATCAAAATGCGAGGAAAGGTAGTGGAAGCACTGCCTAATACTCAATTTACGATTGAACTAGAGAATGGCCTGAGCATCATCGGACACATTAGCGGAAAAATGCGTAAAAACTATATCCGTCTCGTGCCTGGTGATATGGTGGACGTCGAGATGACCCCTTATGATCTCACTAAGGGAAGAATCACGTATCGCCACAAAGATTAAATGTAAGACGGGAGTTTTTTGTCGCTCATGAAAGTTCGTGCGAGTGTAAAGAAAATCAGTCCTGATGACCAGCTGGTGCGCCGTAAAGGTCGCCTGCGTGTCATCAACAAGAAGAAACCTAAAAATAAGCAAAGGCAGGGTTAAGCATGGCTCGAATTGCAGGGGTAGTAATCCCAGCTGAAAAGCAAGTGCAGATCGCTTTGACGTATATTTACGGCATCGGTCCAACATTTGCATCGACCATCCTTGCGGCGGCTAATATCGAGCCGACCACTCGGGTGAAAAATCTCACCGAGGCTGAAGAGCAACGTCTTCGCGATATAATCGACACAGATTATACCGTCGAGGGTGACCTCCAACGTCTGGTGACCAACAATATCAAACGTTTGAAGGACATCAACGCATACCGCGGACTGCGCCACAAATCAGGTCTTCCTGTTAACGGACAGCGTACTCGTACGAATGCACGAACTCGTAAGGGTCGCGCGATCGCTGTTGGTGGATCTCAACCTAAATCAGCAAGTAAGACCTAGGAAAGGAACAGATACATGGCAGATTCTACAAAGAAAAAGCAAAAGCGATCGGTTCCGGCTGGTCAATTGCACATTCAGGCGACATTCAACAACACGATTGTTAGTTTTACTGACAAAAAAGGTAACGTTCTTACCCAAAGCAGTGCTGGTGCTACTGGCTTCCGTGGAAGCAAGAAGGGTACAGCATACGCTGCACAGATCGCTGCTGAAAAAGCAGCTGAAGCGGCGAAAGGCCAGTACGGCGTTAACGCAGTTGACGTATTCGTCAAGGGTGTTGGTCTCGGTCGTGATGCAGCTATCCGAGCTCTCGGTGGGTTTGACATCGCAATCGACAGTATTAAAGAAGTGACCGGCGTCCCACATGGTGGCGTTCGTCCTCGTAAGGCACGAAGGGGCTAGACTATGGCACGAGACGTTTCTCCAATTGTCAAACAATCTCGTCGTGAGGGCTATGCGCTTCATCCTAAGGCGCACAAGATCATGGCAAAAAAGTCTGGTATTCCAGGCCAGCACGCACACGGACGTCAGGGCAAACCAAGCTTGTACTTGACTCAGCTCCGTGAAAAGCAGAAAGTTCGTCGTACGTACGGACTACTTGAAAAGCAATTCGCAAAGCTCATGAGCGAAGCAACTCGCCGTCCAGGCCTTGCTGGTGAAAACCTTCTTCAGCTGCTTGAGCAACGCATGGACAATGCTGTTTACCGCGCCGGTTTTGCAACCAGTCGTCGTGCTGCACGTCAACTTGTTGGTCACGGACACTTTATGCTTAATGGACGTCGCGTCGACATCCCGTCAATCCGCCTCAAAGCTGGTGACGAAATCGTTGTTCGTGAAAAAAGTGCCACATCTGGTTACTTCACGACACTTGACGACGTATCAAAGAACGCAAACGTTGGTCCACTGAGCTGGTTGAAAAGCGATGTCAAGAAAATGACAATCTCTATCACTGGCTTGCCGCAACGTGCAGAAGCAGAAGCAGATATTAACGAACAACTCATCGTTGAGTACTACTCGCGATAAGAAGGGTAAGGAGCATACATTTTATGTCAAAAGTCATTCACAACCCCGCACTTGCAGCTGTTGAAGAACACGATGCAACAAGCGCAACGTTCGTTATTGAACCGCTTCACGCCGGTTACGGCAACACATTAGGAAACAGCCTCCGCCGCGTTTTGCTTTCAAGCATTCAAGGTGGTGCGATCACGGCTTTCCGTATCGAAGGTGTCAGTCACGAGTTCACAACCGTTGATGGCGTCAAAGAAGACGTTGTTGATATTATGCTGAACCTCAAGAACGTCAAGATCAAAGTCATGAGCGACGAGCCTGTCGAGCTACGACTTGAGAAAAAAGGCGCTGGTGTCGTCACTGCTGGTGACATCAAAACAACCGCTGACGTTGAAGTTGTTAACCCAGAGCAAGTCATTGCAACGATTGACGACCCAAAGACGAACCTTGTATTTGACCTCGTCGTCGAATCAGGCCGGGGCTACCAGACTATCGAAGATTCAAGTGCAAACCGTCTTCACAGCGACATGGTTGCCCTTGATGCAGTCTTTAGTCCAGTCCTTCGTGTTCGCTATAAGGTTGA
>CAJYIP010000012.1 GCA_913775275.1 Patescibacteria group bacterium
GGATCCTTGCAGCAGCAATTGTTTTTCGCGCTGTGTATTTCATCGCGGCTCGTAGCTTTTACGCGCAGCAAGATACAAAAACGCCGCTTTATATATCCTTCTTCACGATTGGTATGAACATACTTCTAGCCGTTTGGTTTACGCTCGGGCTCAACCTGGGGGTCCAGGGCTTGGCGTTCGCGGCAGTCATCACGGCCGCGATTGAAATGACAATTTTGTTTGTATTGATGTCCCGTCGAATCAGTGGTTTATTCGATCGAACATTTATAAGCGCAATTATTCGCATGCTCAGTGCTGCTGGCTTTACCGCATTTATTTCGTATATCATGGTGACTCTTTTCCCGCTCCGAGCTGAAGATGAAAGCTTTTATGTCACGTTTCCAAAGTTCGCCCTCATTGCGATGATCGCCGCACTGTCGTATGTTGGTATGAGCCACGTCTTCAGGCTTACTGAAGTGAAGCCAGTCATCAAACGCACGAAGCAGATCATCGTTAGAATTTTCTTCCGTCCGTATACAGGAAAAGGACAATAAATGAACCAAAACAATATTCGAAACTTTTGTATCATCGCTCACATCGATCATGGTAAATCGACGTTGGCCGATCGAATGCTCGAAATCACCAGTACCGTTCAAAAACGAGATATGAAGTCTCAGCTCCTTGATAGTATGGATCTTGAGCGGGAAAAGGGTATCACGATCAAGCTCGCACCTGTTCGAATGAAATTCAATGACCATGAATTAAATTTGATTGACACTCCAGGACATGTTGACTTCAGCTACGAGGTATCACGTAGCCTTCAAGCATGTGAAGGTGCAATTCTCGTTGTTGATGCTAGTCAAGGTATTCAAGCTCAAACACTTGCGAATGTGTATTTAGCTATGGCCGCCGACCTCACGATTATTCCCGTTTTGAACAAGATTGATTTGCCAGCTGCTGATGTGCCGAAAGTGAGCGCCGAGATCATTAATTTACTCGGGTGCACGGAAGACGATATTCTAAAGATCAGCGCAAAAACAGGAGAGGGTGTGCCTGAAGTGCTTGATGCGGTCGTCGAACGGATTAGTGCACCAACTGGTGATGCTGCAAAGCCAACCAGGGCACTCATTTTTGATAGCTATTTTGATGACTACCGTGGTGTTATTCTTTACGTACGTGTCATTGATGGTGAAATTAAAAAATCCGATACGCTCGATATGATGGCGACAGAAGCACACGGTCTCGCCCTTGAGGTTGGATCATTAAGTCCATCGATGAAGTCAAGTGAGAGCCTCAAAACAGGTGAAATTGGCTACATTGTGACGAACTTGCGTACAACTCGGGATGCACGCGTGGGTGACACAATTACAGTCAAGCGCCACCCTGCATCCGATCCATTACCGGGGTACAAACTGGTCAAGCCATTTGTGTACGCTGGTTTCTTTCCCGTCAGTAACGATGAGTATCAAGCATTGAAAGATGCGGTTGAAAAACTTTCATTAAGTGATTCTGCATTGCAATTTGAACCTGAAAACTCACCCGTCCTCGGATTCGGCGTTCGCATCGGTTTCCTTGGTTTGC
Organism: Patescibacteria group bacterium; assembly: GCA_913775275.1. Taxonomy (GTDB): domain Bacteria; phylum Patescibacteriota; class Saccharimonadia; order Saccharimonadales; family Saccharimonadaceae; genus Microsaccharimonas. Next base: position 1,561 of record CAJYIP010000012.1, read on the forward strand.
TGCATCTTGATATCATTCGTGAACGCCTCGAGCGTGAATACAATTTAGATTTAATCGTCACAAACCCGTCTACCGACTATCACGTAACACTGAGTTCGGGTGAAGAGCTTGATATTAAAAGCGCCAGTAACCTTCCGGATGTCAGTAAAGTTGAATCGATCAAAGAACCGTGGATTAGGGGTGAAATTGTCGTACCAGCAGTCTATATCGGTTCAGTTATTCAACTGATAGTTTCAAAACGTGGACGACAGAAAAATCTCAGTTATATTGACGAACGGGCTTTAATCAGTTTTGAAGCACCGCTTGCAAACCTATTGACCGATTTTTATGACCAGCTCAAATCTGTTACAAGTGGCTATGGATCATTTAATTACGAACTAGATGATTATCGCGAAGAATCACTTGTGCGAGTTGATTTTTATGTCGCCGGTGAGATGGTCGATGCACTGAGTGTCATGGCACACCGTACTGAGGCTGACTCGCTCGGTCGTGAAACAACAAAAAAACTAAAAGAGGTAATTCCGAGACAAAATTTCCAAGTTGCGTTACAAGCAGCGATTGGTGGACGGTTCATTGCCCGTGAAGACCTGAGTGCTTACCGGAAAGACGTGACTACCGGACTCTATGGTGGCGACGTCTCTCGAAAGAAGAAAGTTCTTGCCAAGCAGGCTAAGGGTAAAAAGCGCATGAAGCGATTCGGAAAAGTCGATATTCCGTCTGAAGCATTCATGGTTATGTTGAAGCGAGACTAGTGCATGGAAGATGATGTCCGTTTTATCACACATCGTAATGCTCAACCATTTCTTTACGACGCAGACACGGAACAATTTATTCTCAGCGGTAGGCGACTCGACCTTAGGGATATTGCTGATCAACGACTCCGTGAGTATATGGTTCCCCGCACTGAGACAAAAGATGAAGCGGCCAATTTATTACGTCGTACGCCACTTCTGCTCAGAACTTTAGGGGAAATACCGTTATCGACGCCATTATTTAATGAGGCGCTTGAAAGCGGCATGTTTGACGAAGAGCTGCGAGAAGAAACCCTCGATGTCATGATGAGAGCATTTGCAACCCTCAGCCCGCACGACAGGCCGGAGGATATTGAAAGATTGATCGAAGCGTCTGAACGTCTTTTGTATTCGGAGATTTTTTCTATTGATTTAGCGAAAGATTCATACGGATACAATCATCTGTTTACGAAAATTGGTGGAGCAGCATGTGTATGTTTGCAGACGTACGATACGCGCAGCGGCTGGGATCCCCGCGAAAACGTGACGCAATACGTCACCCATAATGCTCCGCATATTTGGCAGAGACAGGCGTTATTGACTGGCATGGGCCATATTGCTTATAAAATTTTAAAACAAAACGGTTAAACAACGCACCGATCATATGAATAAATCCGTCGAAGACTATCCTCGTAAAAGCTGCACTGATAAAATAGTCAGTATATGAACAACGAATTATTACGATTGATCGAGACCTATGTAACACCTAGGGAAGCCTATGATGTGATTAACCGTCATCCATCTCTCAATATCGCTGGTCCAACCGGAGCAGGAAAAGGGACACTCGTGACGTACCTGACGCAAAGTAATCGCTACGCTCCTGTCGTATCGGATACAACGAGGTCTCCTCGTCCACATAATAACGGCAGTGAAGTAAATGGTGTCAATTATTGGTTTATTGATGAAACCGAAGCGATCAATCGAGTTTCACAAGAAGCATATATAGAAGTAAAGGCTGTTCATGAAAAAACAATGTATGGCACGAGCCGGATTGCGTATGAACAAGTCGTTAAGACGGGACGAACACCTATTCTGGAAATAGACGTACAGGGTATCGAAGACCTGATGAAGCATGTTGATACGCTTGAGGCAGTATTCCTTTTGCCGCCAAGCTTCGACGTATGGCAAACCCGACTAGATGGACGTGGAAAAATGGATCAAGAAGATAAGCGGCGACGACTTTTAAGCGCGGTGAGCGAGATAGAGGTGATGCTTGCAAACGATCGATTTTATCCTGTTATTAATACTGATGTCATCGCTACGGGTAAAATTATTATTTCTCAAAGCTACAAGGAGGCGATGTATCGCAAGAACAGCATCGCCGTAGCACAAGCTCTCCTGAAAGAGACAGGGGGGTATCTCTCGCAAAATCGGTAGCTATTTGGCACTCATTGACACAGAGTGCCAACATTAGATACAATTGACCTATGACCGAACGTCAACGACAAATCTTGGCTGCAATCATTGAGCAGCATGCAGAGATCGCTGCCCCAGTGGGGAGTGTAATGCTCGCAAAACTTTTTAATGTTTCCAGCGCAACAATTCGTAGTGAAATGGCCAGACTTGAAGAGATGGGACTTATCGAACAGCCGCACACCAGCGCTGGCCGTATTCCAACGGATACAGGCTATCGTTTCTACGTCAATTCGCTGAATGCCGCACACGAAGAATCGCCTGTCGTCCTTCAGGATCGAAGTGCGCGTGCGATCGAAGCACGCGTTCAGACGCATTCAAATCGTGCCGACCGAGCAATTCGAAGCGCTGTCGATAGTTTAGTCGATTTAACGCAGAATCTTGGCATTGCAACTATCGGTGATGAGCTCTACATGAGCGGTATCGGTAATTTGTTTTCGCAACCGGAATTTTTGCAGGGTAATCATGTCCAGGCGGTTGCACGCTTGCTCGACAATCTCGAGCCATGGTTACGTGAAGCAAAGCCGAACGAACCACTGAACGTCTATATCGGCTCAGAAAACCCAATTGGCAAATCGAGTGGCGCCACACTTATCATTAGTCGGTTCCGATCGCCATATAGCGACAATAGCTACATTGGTGTCCTCGGTCCAACCCGTCAGAGTTATGCAAAAGTCATGCGCCTGGTGCGTCACGCCGGCGCAATGTTAGAGGAGGTATTATAATATGACTGACAAAAAACCAACGAAGGCTGAACTTAAAATTGCTGAATTGACACTCGATGTCCAGCGGACTCGCGCTGACTTCGAGAACTACCGCAAGCGCGTCGATGCTGAAAAAGCTGCCGCTCGTGAAGCCGGACAATCCAGCGCCATCCTCAAGCTATTACCTGTTGTCGATAATATCGAACGCGCCATCGTCTATATGCCTGACGACCTGAAGGATAACGAATGGGCGAAAAGCGTTGCTGGACTTGTCAGAAATCTTGAAAAATCACTCGAATCCCTCAATTTGAAACGAATTGATAGCGAGTCCGGAACAGTTTTTAATCCAGAGCTGCATGAAGCGATCCAATTTGACGAAGATGCGACCGGCGAACACGAAGTCGTTGCTGAAACACTGCAAGCCGGCTACAGTCTGAACGGGCACGTTATCCGTCATGCAATGGTGAAAGTTACGCGAAAATAATCTTTATTGGCACTCTTGACATGAGAGTGCCAACTTTTGTACACTAAGAGTAGTTAGCAGTCTCTGCGAGGGATTGCTAAATGAAATCGTTTATACATGTTATTTATAAGGAGAGTATTTTATGGGTAAAATCATTGGAATCGACCTCGGAACTACCAACAGCGCTGTCGCGTATATGGTTGCTGGTAAGCCTGAAGTTATTGCAAACGCAGAAGGTAATCGCACAACACCGAGTGTTGTTGCCATTAATAAATCTGGTGAACGCCTTGTTGGCCAGGTTGCGCAGCGTCAACGTGTTACGAATGCAAAGAACACTATCTATGGTGTTAAACGTTTGATTGGCCGTAAATTCGACGACAACGAAGTCCAAAAAGACCTCGACATCATGCCATACCAAATCGTCAAAAAGGGTGCCGGCGTTGCCGTTACCATGGGTGACAAAGACTATACGCCAGAAGAAGTATCTGCCATGATCCTTTCAAAAAT
>CAJYIP010000013.1 GCA_913775275.1 Patescibacteria group bacterium
TAAAAATATAAAAATATCTATACAGTCTCAAACTCGATAACCTTTAACACAGAAATGCACTTTTATTCCGATTGATAAAATAATTAATTCGATATCAAAATATTCCCGCACGACCTATCATGGAGAAATCTATAAATAAGAAAATTAGATTTAGAAATATTTGTAATTATCGATTATATCTCTTAATATTACTGTCCTGGCTTTATGATTTTAACAAATTTAGGCTTGTATAAAATACAATTTATTTTTTTTACTGTGCCGAAATCGGCCCTTGCGATGATGTTCCCATAAACGCGAGCAAGGGCGGCATCAATGAAAACCTATTATGTCAATTCCGAAACCGGTTCCGACGCAAATGCAGGCACATCGGCAGGTAGCGCCCTCGCCTCTCTGGCAGCTGTAAACAACCTCAAACTGAAAGCGGGCGACGTCGTTCTGTTCAGCGCCGGCACCGAATATCACGGTCAGCTCGATATCAAGTACTCAGGAACGGCAGAAAAGCCCATTACCTTTGGCAGTTACGGCGCTGGCGAACCGCCAGTCCTTTCGGGCGGCTCCGTCGGTATCTACGGCTCCAAAACATCCAACATCGTCATCGAAAATCTTGCGATCGAGAAGACGGCGGGCAACGCAGTTTATGCCGGCAATGCCAGCAATTGGACGCTCAACAATGTCACGGTCACTGATACTGGCACACCGTCCAAGGCGGGCTCAATCAGTTTTCAGAGCAGCAGCAACATCACTATCACGAATAGCCACGTTTCCGGCACCTCTGGCGATGGGGTTTGGATGCTCAACGTCAAGGGCGCAGTCCTGACTGGCAACTCAATCGGCCAGGCAAAGGGTCATAATGCCGACGCAGTCCAGATCAACGGCAGCAGTGACATCGTTGTCAAGAACAACGTCCTGGATATGACAGGGGAGAATGGCAGTGCCAAAGGCGTTCTGGTTATAGTCGATGCTAAAAACGCCTTGGTCGATGGAAACACCGTTGTAGGCGGCGGCTTCGGTATCAGCGCCATGGGACAGAACATCACGATCAAGAACAACGACATTTCGGACTACAAGGGCTACAGCTGGTCTTACGGTATCGGCCTTGGACAGCAAGTTGACGCGAAGAACTACGTGATTAGCAACAACCATATTCATGACGGTGTCTGGGGTGTCGCAGTGACGGCGTCAGGCACAGACAAACTTGTCCGCAGCGGCATTGAAATCTCGGGCAACCACTTCGACGACTTGAGCGAAGCAGCGCTGAAAGTAGATCGTCCTGCAAGCGGCAGTTTTCACGGAAATGAGATCACCGAGACCGTCAGTCGAGATATCTATATATCAACCCCGATCAAGAGTTCCGGCACATTTCTAACGACGGCGAGTCAGGTGCTTGTCCCGGTCAAGGTCGTGCTTCCCCCCGCACTCGTCATCGCAAAAGCGGATGCGATAACCGTACCGGTCCCAAGCCAGGCTCCGACAACGGCACCGTCGAAAGCCATCGTCGCAGTAAACGACGTGCTAAAATTTAGTGACGCCCACCATCTGTCTCTTTCTGGCAATGTTCTCGCCAACGATCATTCGGATAATGATGTGCTATCCCTTCGCAACCTTAATGGCACATCGTTCAAGAACGGGTCTACGATGGACATTGAGGGGAAATACGGAGTTCTACATATTGAAAGTGATGGTGACTACAGCTTTACGGTCAAGACCGATCGCATCGACCATCTCTCCGGCACTCTTAAAGAATCTTTCCAGTACAAGGTGTCGAACGGCAGTGTTCTGGATACCGGATATATTTCAATCGAGATCAATGCCGATCACATAACGAAGTCGATCGCAGCAGACCAGTTTATATAGCCAGGAGCTTGTATCACCGGCCTTGTTGATGCAGCTCCCCAGTCTGTACGTACTGGCAGAAACAACATTTTGACGCGCCCGCTTAAAAAAGAGCCCGCCATGAAATGGCGGGCTCTTTTCCGATTTGCCTTCAATACACTTCAAAAATTCGAACGACCTAAAGCTGGCCCCACCATCTCTGAATTGTATTTATCATACCTTGTTCACAAGGGATAAATCCCTGTTCCCTAGGCAAGAGTGGCGTCAAACACCAACCGGCTCGCCGTGAGGAGGAATGGAGATCTTCAAGACGCCGACATCGGTTGTCTGCGAGTTCGGGAACTCCCCAAATGCGTCGTCGTAAACGCGGAACTGGAAAGTTTCACTTGCGGCTTCAGTCAGACCTTTGCCGAGATCGTTCAGATCATAGGTGTATGTACCATCGCGCTGGATGTGCAGATCACCATAGTGACCAGAAACGACGGTCGAGCCATCCGGCTGAACGAACTTGAAATTGTAGTCGTTCGGGTTTGCTGTCAAAAGATTTTCAGAACCAGCACGGCTGACGGAAACGTAACCCTCAGCGGTCAGGTCACCGCTCACAGAGTTACCGTTGACCGACACGGACTGATCGACGGCAACAGGCTTCGTATGTTCCGGCTTGATGGTGATGGTCAAATAGTCATAGTCGGTCTTACCTGTACCATCAGAAATCTTGTAACCTACCTTTTCGACAAAGCCGTCGGCTGGAACCTGGCCCAGGTCTGCCTTGAGGGTGTAGGTGTAATTGCCGTTCGGGCTGACCTTGAACGTGCCATAAGTGCCTTCAATGATGGTGACCTGATCAAGGCCTTGCTTCGCGCCAACGCTCGCTCCGTTCAAAGAACGAAGAAAAACTTGACCATTGTCCGAGGAGTCGTTTGCCGTAATATTACCTGAGATGGTTCCGTCAGGATCATTGATATAGATGGTATCGTAGTCAGCTTTTGCTACAGGCTTAGCCATAATAATCTCTCCATGAGGCCATTTTTTATAAAAGTCCGGCATTGTTTAATGCCAGTTAACTTCTTATTCACCATCTATCGGAGGTTACTAAATGTCAATACCGAACCGAAGAAACAAAGCTGAACTCTACTCGATTTTCTGACTATTTCTGGGTTATTCATTAACCAACGCCAGCTACATAGCGGACATATATTAGAATAAACTAACAATTAGACGAATAATATTCTTCAGGCCCGCAACACATCCGCCGAAGACGGAAAAACATGTGCCATTTTGGGAAAATTAGTTTTTGACTAATTTCATACCGGTTAGCGGGCACTTATAGTACTTGGCAGTCATTAATGTCATTATCTCTTTATCAAATTATAGCGATTTTAATTAACTTGCTATACTGTATTTTACTCATGCAACATGTCGACAAAGAGTTTTCATTGCGACTATGACGTGAATAATATTTGTTATTACTAATTATGCAACCTAGGGTTATTGTGGCTTGCATTACTAGGATCGGGGTTTCCATGGCCGTCGCTAAGCGGCTTTTACGTAAGATACTATGATATAAGTCTTATCGCCTCTGCCGTTGACACTGGCCAATAGGCAGATTGATTGGCAGCAGTAATCGACCACAATAAATCCAAAGTACTCGTCAGTGGATTTTCGCCTGCAGTCTACTATAGCTGGCGGTCGGTTCATTTATCACCCGAGCGGCAATGCCGCTTGGTTGATCAGGATGGATTGATCCAACCCAACACCGCGAACGGGATTTATATGAATGAAGTTGGCGACTATGCCTCATGCAGCGAGAGGCTGAAAACGCCGCCGAATGCGGGCAATGTAATAATTGCCGGGGGACTCTGACTCGCACATGGCGATGACCTCCGCTTCAGGCACTCCGGTGAATCGACGCTCATCACCACTGTGGAAGCGAATACGCAACAGCCCGTCTTCCTGACTAAAATACACTTCTTTTACGATTCGAGAGTTGACCGATAGATTTTGCATTTTTCTCTCCATTATCATTTTTATTTTTATGAGAGCCTAAGCAAAAACTCGAAAATTACCGTGAAAAGAACTGGTTATTGCAATCTAAAGCCAAATATTCAATTTTGGCGCATATTGCACCAGCATTATCGACGCGAAGACCTTATCGTAACGTCGGCCTGACGAACATTGTATAAGACGCATGAGCTGTTGCTTGCGATCATCAGAAGTCACTATTTCATGCCCAGCCCAGCATCTTAGGGTCTGAGGTCAAAGATGAAGAGAGCGGCTAACGGCGAGGCTTAGCTGGGATCGAATGGAGCACTGCCGCAAGGCTAACGTTCTGTCATCATCGCGCAAAGCCTAAGCTCCCGCAGGCGTTGCACGCTAAGACGCTGTCTTACTCTCCAATAGGCGACTATGTGTCACAAGCTTTCAAACTGACAATTCGCCGTGCTGGCGATTGATCGTCATTCCTCTCTGAAAGCGTGTTCCATCTGATCACGCAATGGCTTCAGAAGATAGGACATAACAGTGCGCTCTTCGATGTGAGCGAACGCTTCGACAGGCATTCCTGGATAGAGGTCAAGGCCTTTGAGCTTTGCCAGGCTTTCCGGTACAGGTTGAATTTTGACAGGGTAATAGAGCTGCCGCGTCGTCGGATCGGTTATGGCATCCGCGCCGATATTGATGACCTTACCTTCGACCTCTGGCGTCGTTCTTTGATTGAACGCCGCAAACCGGAGCCGCACCTCTTGGCCAGGATGGATTTGATCGACATCCCGTGTCTGAATGCGAGCTTCTACGTTCAACTGTTGATCTTCAGGAACAATCAGAACGAGATCTTGACCTGGTGCGATCACGCCGTTCTTCGTGTGGACAGACAGTTGCAGAGCATGGCCGCTGACGGGCGTCGTGATTTTAAGGCGAGCGATTTCGTCTTTGACCGAGTTGAGCTTTTCGGTGTTCTCAAGGATTTGACGTTGATTATCCGCAAGACTGGTGGATGTTTCCGTTAGTCGTGTCTGGCTGATGTTGATCAGCTGAGCCTTGATTTCGCCCTTACGTGTCAGAGCTGATGCGCGTGCGGATATAAGCTTGCTACGGTCGCTTTCGTAGCTTGCTTTCTCACGCCGCAATTGAAGCATGCGCTGGGATCCGACGACTTTTTGAGCAAGAAGTTTTTCCTGGATGTCCAGTTCCTGGTTTGCAGAGGCAACCGCATCATCGCTTGACTTGAGCTGCAGATCATAACCGCTGATCTCGTCATCGAGCTGGCTCTGGCGAGAGTTCAACTGCTCGATCATGGCTTCGAGAGAAAGACGACGGCTCGTCAGAAGATCCTGCTCCCGAGCCAGAACCTCATCCACCCCGGGTAATCCCTGAATGTCCTCAGGAGCTACGATCTTGTCTTCGCCCTTGATCTCCGCCATAAGCCGCGCACGTTGAACATATAGCTGCACCAGCTGCCCTTGGTACAGGTCGCGCAAGGAGTATTCCTTGGTTCCATCAAGCTCGAACAGAACGTCTCCGGCCTTGACCTCCTGACCTTCCCTCACATAGATTTCGCTGACATTACCACCTTTAAAGTGTTGAATTTTCTTTACATTGCCATCCACCACAACAACACCGGCGGCAATGACGGCACTCGCGATCTGCTGCGAATAGGCCCAGCCACCGATCCCTCCGACGAGAACAAATGACCCCGCCAGCACTGCCACCAAATGGCGGCGCAAGGATCTCTCGGCCCAGCCAGCAGTCATTCTTTCCTGCATCTTGGATGTGGTCATGATCGCTTAGCTTTTCGTCTTAGTGGTATCGACAACCACCTGAAGCTGACGCTCAGGCTTATTGACAACGCGCCCCAGAACCTCATCTTTCGGGCCAAAGGCATTCATTCTGCCGCCATTCATCACCATGACGAGGTCAACGCTCGATAATACGCTCGGGCGGTGGGCGATGACGAGTACGATCCCACCGCGGGCTCTCACGCTCAGAATAGCCTCGCTCAAGGCTTCTTCACCATCGGCGTCGAGGTTGGAGTTTGGCTCATCTAGAACGATCAGGAAGGGCTCGCCATACAGGGCGCGCGCAAGTGCCACGCGCTGACGCTGACCGGCGGACAACAGTGTTCCGCCCTCACCGATCTCCGTATCATAGCCGTTGGGCAGGCGGATTACCATATCGTGGATACGCGCCGCCTTCGCCGCGGCAATGATCGAGGCAGGTGAAGCGTCTTCCTGAAAACGCGCTATGTTCTCGGCAATGGTGCCGTTAAACAATTCGACGTCCTGCGGCAGATAGCCAATATACTTCCCAAGGTCTTCCGTGCTCCATTGGCTGAGCTCAGCGCCGTCTAGGCGTACGGAACCACGAACGGTGGGCCAGAGCTGCAGAAGAACACGCGCCATTGCCGATTTTCCGGAAGCGCTCATGCCGATAATGCCGACGGCACTGCCTGCTTGAACCGTAAAATCGACGTCGATGAAGATCAAACCCTTGTTGCCAGGCGCGGTCCCTGCAAGCTTTTCGACAGTCAAAACGCGGCTTGGTCGCGGGAGCTTGAGCGGCGGCGCCTTTTCAGCTGTGGCAGTCAAAACATCGCTGGTACGCCGCCAAGCGTCGCGTGCGGTCACAAAACCTTTCCAATTCGCTATCGCAAGCTCCACGGGGGCAAGCGCACGCGATGTCAAGATAGACGCAGCGATCATAATCCCGGCGGATGCACTGCCATCCATGACGAGAATGGCACCAGCTGCAAGAACAGCCGATTGCAGCGCCATTCGGAAGATTTTGGAAATCGCGGCATATTGATTGCCGACATCCGACGCAGAGCACATCAGGACGCGGTGCGCACCATTCTTTTCTTCCCAGATCTGCCCCACCCTGCCGGCCATACCCATAGCGCGGATAACCTCTGCGTTGCGCAGGGACAAAGAGGCATATCCATTCCGTACGTTGGACGATTCATTTGCTAGCTTGGACTGGGTGCGCGAACTTACATTGGTTAGGTAGGTCAAGCCAGCAAGAACGACGGCGCCGAAAATTGCCATCCAGCCAATGACCGGGTGGAACATAAAGCAAATCGCCACATAAAAAGGCAGCCAAGGCAGATCGAAGAATGCGGGAGGCCCCATACCCGACAGAAAACTACGGATGTGGTCAAAATCGCGGATTGGCTGCATCCCGTCGCCAGGAATCCGAGCCTTGAATGGCATCTGCAGCATGGCCTGGAAAACCCGCCCGTTCAGCAACTCGTCCACAGATGCGGCGATGCGCACAAGAATGCGGCTACGAATGATCTCGAACCAGCCCTGAAACAGGTACAGCAGCAGAGCGAGGATAGACAACGACACCAACGTCGGGAGGCTTTTGCTTGGAAGAACCCTGTCATAGACCTGCAGCATATAAAACGAGCCGGTCAGATAAAGTATATTGATCAGCGCGCTCGCCAACCCCACGCCTACGAATGCCCACCAAGACCGTCGCAATGCATCACCGGTGGTGATGTTCAAAGCTTGCTTATTAAACTTCGACACGATTTATACGCCTCGTTTCCATTGCAACAGATACATAACACGACGCCGGCATGAACTCAGCGCGCACACTCTCCCGACGACTTGCGGACATGGCGATATGCTTGGCCTTACTGGCCAGATAACGACGTCAACAATGTTCAAGCAGACCTGCGCGAGAAGATCACACGACTTTGACTTACAGCATAATCCAAAAGATAACAATATTATTAGCGCAACACACTAAATCAATGTTGCTAAAAACTCTTCAGGAGTGACATTTCCCTACAAAACGAGCGACTGCCCAAATATTAGATTCTTTTATTATCGATCTCTTAAATACAGAACTTATTGCGTTCTGACGCATCTGAAGTTCCTGCTCAACCTTTTCGCCCTTTACACTTGATATGAAACATATTTTATGTGCGATAAATTTGCCACCCAATTCCATTTTCACGTATCGAGCAACTATCAGGGGTTAAATCGACGAGCTTTATATAGGCATAGGAAAAAAAATCGTCTAAACGTCGCCTGGCTGGCGAAATACCGATCATGTGGGTCATTGCATGAAGAAGCTGTTGATTTATCTTGAGAATTTTTTGCCGTCATCTCAGGCGTTTATTATCAATCAGACGGAAGGTTTTCATCGTTTCGACACGGAAAGAATGGCTGGCAAGCGTATAAACTCCGCTCATACGAAGAATAGCAGCCTGCGTGTCAGCGGTCATGAGAACATATCTCAAGACCGCATTCGCGGACTTCAGAGCGGGACACAACTCAACTCATTACATTTTATGGGTTGTCTTCTGGAAAACCTCGACAGGCGCCGAGCATGAGATAGCCACCTATTCAATAACTCATTGAATGTACTTAGGAAGAAATTAAGTTCGAGTAGATCCAAGATAGGAATTTCCGATGGATGTCAGCGTAGTTTTGTCTTCGTACAACGGCGCAAGCCGCCGCTTACGCTATATGCTCGATTCGCTGATCGAACAGACGCTGCCGAGAGATCGTTGGGAAGTAATCGTTGTCGACAACAATAGCACTGATGGCACATTTCCTTTGCTCAGCGAATACGCTCCGCGGTTGCCCTTGAAAATACTGCGCCACAAGGTGCCAGGAAAATCTGGAGCTATGAATCGCGCACTGGCAGAAGCGTCGGGCAAAATCCTCGTTTTCACTGATGACGACATCAGGGCCGATCCGCGCTGGCTCGAAGCTATCTCTGATTGCGCGGATCGGCATCCTGACTATGGCCTCTTTGGGGGATGCATCCTTCCTGACTGGGAGACCCCCCCTACTGCGGATTTCATAAAGTGGATCCCGATGGGATCAACCTTTGCTATCATTGAATCCAACAAAAGTGAGCCATGCGATGCAACTAAGATTTGGGGGCCTAACACGTTTGTTAGGCGCTCTGTTCTTGGCGACATTCGTTATCGCGAGGACCTCGGACCGTCGCCAAGTCCAATATTCGCGATGGGAGAAGACCAGGACATCGCTATGCGCGTAGCTGCGCGAGGTGTGAAGTGCTGGCGCTGCTGTGACGCGGTTGTACACCACTGGATACCGGCGTCGAGCGTCAACGAGGTTTGGGTTCAGGAGCGGGCTGAAAGGTTGGGATACGGAATTCCAGCGCTTTTCCCGGATCGAGTTCCATCGGGAATGCGTTTTTTAGGTGTTCCGTTGCAGACTTGGCTGGATAGTGGATATTGGAGTTTACGAGCATTTCTTCTGTCGCCATTTAGCAACTCAAAGTTGCGATTCTGGGCTATCTGGCGGTCGCGTTACATGCGAGGCATTCGAGCTGGAATTCGGCGCTACGCACCCACGTCAACCGATTAATAGAACAACATTAATCGCCATTCTGAGGTGATTACTGACGGATTTCTCGTTTGAGTAGTCGTTATCCCTCTAACGATTCCAGCGTTTCCGTCTCTAGGCTGATCACGTGAACGAAGCTTGCCGACCTATTCACAAAATCACAAAGCCCAACGAAGTTCTTTTTTAAGAGCATGCTTTTGTCGCAGCGAATATTTACCGCTGGCCTAAGTATCCTCTTAATAATTGAAATTACAGATAGAGGTGCGGAAACAGTACGAACCTACATTATTGTGCTTTCCTTGAATTCTGCAAATTAATTTCGCAGTAACTCAAGCGTATATTCGTAATTTCTTAAACTAACACCTGGCGTACAACATCATTCATGTGAGACAAATTTATCACCTAGTTGTATTTTTATGCGTCGAACAAATGCGTAGCGATAAAACGGCCATCCTCATATAGTCATAATAAAAAAAATCGACTAGACCTCAGCTGGCCGTCGAAATACCGACCATGTGGGTTATTACATGAAAAAGCTGTTGATTTATCTTGAGAATTTTTTGCCGTCATCTCAGGCGTTTATTATAAATCAGGCGGAAGGTTTTCATCGTTTCGACACGGAAATAATGGCTGGCAAGCGTATAAACTCAGCTCATACAAAGAATAGCGGGCTGCGTGTGCATGATATTAGGTCGTCCAGTAGGATGCGTGCAGGTGAGCTGCTCCTGAAGGTTCCGCGCCTGCCAGTGCCATCGCTTTTCCCGCCTGTGCATAATGCGGATTTGATCCATGCCCACTTTGGCAAGAATGGCTATGTCGTGGGTCCATTGGCTCGAAGGGCGAACAAGCCGTTGATCACGACCTTTCATGGTTTCGACGCCACATATGATGGCGACCCCAAAAAACCTGGCGGCTTCAATCAGGTGCGCTTCTTTTCTCACGGCAGACGGCAGATGGCCTCGTGGCCATTCAACTGGTCGATTGCCGTCTCGGACTTCATCAAAGAAAAGTTGCTGGAGAAGGGCTTTTCCGAGGCGCGTATTCACAGGCATTACATTGGCATCGATACATCGCGCTTCAGCCCGACGGCCACAACACGTCGCAAAGGCCTCGTTGTGTCGATTGCCCGCTTTGTGGAATATAAAGGACACAGGCTGATGATTGAAGCCCTGGAGCGGGTTGCAAAGCAAGGTATCGACCTTGAGTTTGCAATGGTGGGCCAAGGGCCGGAACGCGACAGAATAGTGGAACTGGCAAAACGCAAGCTTCCGAACGTCACCGTTCATGAGAACCTGTCTCAAGACCGTATCCGCGAACTTCTGAGTGAGGCAGAACTTTATCTGCATGGCAGCGTAACACTCGATAACGGACACGCAGAAGCGTTCGGGCTCGCCAATCTTGAGGCGCAGGCTGTCGGAACCCCTGTTGTTGCGTTTCGATCGGGCGGAGTTGGTGAGGCAGTGAAGGACGGAGAAACCGGCTTCCTTCTCGCAGAACGCGATGTCACCGGTATGGCGAACGCCATCGGCAATCTTCTAAGCGACCAGGCCCTATGGAGTGAATTCAGCAGGCGCGCGCCGATCTTCGTCAGTCAAAACTTCGACCTGAACCGGCAGACGGCACTGCTGGAGGACTATTACGACGCGGTTCTCGGGGACTATAAAAAATTGGGGAACACATTATGACGCCACGTGTCCGAAAGCCGAAATGGGGACTGAACGCTTTCAAACCCCTGCGCAACGCGATCGTCAAGGTCAAATGGCTGTACTTCACCAAGATCTGGGGCATGGATATCCACCCCACTGCGAACTTCTCTTTGAGCGCGAAGCTTGATCGTACCAATCCCAAAGGCGTTCATATCGGTGCTGAAACCTATATTGCTTTTGATGCAGCGATACTGACACATGATCTAAGCCGCGGTCTTTATCTCGACACGCGCATCGGCAAGCGCTGCTTTATTGGCGCACGCAGCATCATTCTACCTGGTATTGAAATCGGCGACGAATGCGTCATTGGTTCAGGCTCGGTGGTGACGAAGAACGTTCCGTCCCGCTCGCTGGTCGCTGGCAATCCGGCAAGGATCCTCAAAAGCGACATCAAGATCATCGCGCGTTACGGGCGCATGGAGCGACCCGACGAGGCTCCCGACACGAAAGGCTCGAAAATCCCTAACGGCCTGGAGAACACCTTTGAACAACACTGAGACTGTCGTCGACATTGTCATTCTTTCATGTGGTCGCATCCCTGACACCTGTCGTAAGATAAAGGACCGTTTCAAGGCCACGTCTCAGACAAGCGACAAGATTTTCGTCCAGAAGATAGGCTACGGGTTGATGCCACATACCAAGGCGGCACAATGACCGACAGCGCGAAAGTCCCACCCCAGCCTGCCGGTCAGGGAAAAAGCGTCGTAAGCGGCATTGGTTGGAACCTCATCGCCGTATTTGGCGAACAACTAAGTTCCCTTGTCGCATTCATATTGATCGCTCGAATTCTCGGCCCCGCGGACTTCGGAACCGTCATTCTGTCCGTTGCTCTCATCGACATTTTCATCACGTTCGTCCGGTCAGGAACGAGCGAAGCGCTAATCCGTGCGCCTGAAATGAATGAAACTCTTGTGGGAACGGGTTTCTGGTTGAACATGGGTCTCTCGATCGTCATCGCCGGGACGCTATATCTCCTCGCGCCTACCTTTGGAGCCGTTTTCGATCTTGCAGATACCGTTCCGCTCTTACAAACGATGACACTAGCATTTCCGATAGCGGCGGCCGGCGCGATCGGAGAAGCTCTTCTTGCTCGCAAAATGGCCTTTGCGGCCATCGCTCGCCGTCAGGTTATTGGCAGTTTTGCCGGTGCCGTTACCGCTATCCTACTCGCGTTTTTAGGATACGGAGTATGGGCGATGATCTTTCAACGTCTAGTGATTTTCTCGGTTGGTGCGGGCCTCTCCATTTGGGCAGCGCGCCTTGTGCCGCCTATGCGCTTTTCACTTTCTGCAGCAAAGGAAATCGCACACTACGGTGGCGGCATAACATCTATCAATATATTATACCGACTTCAGCCAAGGGCCACCGAATTGGTCATAGGTCTGCTCGCTGCCCCGGTCGCAGTCGCGCTCTTCCGAGCGGCATATCGTATAGTAGATCTTGTCAACCAACTACCTGTCCAACCGATTATGAGAGTGCTATTCCCGACACTTAGCCGATTGGTTCACACTCCCGAGAAGTTCAAATCGGTGCTCTTGAAGTTCATGGAAGCACTTCAAACAATCTTGCTACCTCTCTATGTGGGAGTCGCCTATTTCTCGGCGGACATTTTTCACATAATGTTTGGCACCAAATGGGATGGAGCAGTGCCAGCTTTTGTCATTTTGCTCATCGCATCCGGGCTTCGTATTACCTTTATCCTGTTAGGACCCGCCACATCAGCACAAGGCGCTCTCAGACGGAGCACGCTGTTTACGTTGATGGATGTTGGAATCAGTATCATTCTAATGGTGATCGTGGCCCCTTGGGGTATCGAAGCTATAGCTGGATCTCGTGTTATCGCGGTCATCCTCCTCTGGCCCATTGCTTACTATACGATAATGAAGCCGATTGGCTTGACTTTCAAAGATATCGCCAAGACCTTGGAAAAGCCGCTAATTGTAAGTATACTCCTTCTCTTAAGTCTTTGGCTTCTTGATTTGGGCTATGCCTCTTTCGGGTTGACGCTAAATCCAATCTTGAATTTTGTTGTTTGTGCTCTACTCAACGCTGCGTTTGTACTGCTCGTCGCGCGCCGAGAGATTGGCGAGATCATGCTCGTGCTCGGGCTTCAAAAATCGGCGTCCGTGATGAAAGCTGCCAGGTTTATGCGGATGCTTCCATGACTGCGGTTTTTCAAATTATCGGCTGTCGACATGAGAAAACATGCAACGCACTGGGTTTCTTTAGTGTGTCATTCACTGCGGTCTCGCTGAAGTGCGTCTGTTGTGTTTCGATAGTGTGTTCGCTCCCGCCTTTCCATCATTGGCGGACAAGGATTGCCGTATGAAAATCTCGGTTCTGATCAACAACTACAATTATGCTCGCTTCCTCCCTGCCTGCATCGACAGCGTGCTTGCACAGGACTATGCCGATTTCGAAATCATTGTCGTTGATGATGGTTCGACAGACGATTCTCGTGACATCATCGCATCCTATGGCACGCGGATCGTGCCAGTGCTGAAAGAAAACGGGGGGCAGGCTTCCTCTTTCAATGCCGGCTTCGCTGCTTCCAGCGGCCAAATTCTTTGCCTTCTGGATGCTGATGACGCTTTTTTGTCTGGTAAGTTATCGATAATCGCTAGCCTCTACCGGAGCCACAATGCCGACTGGGTGTTCGATCATGTCACCACAGAAGAGGGCGCGACGGTAGACGCGACGATTTCGACTTCTGAGGTCGATAAACGCGCAAGCCTGCGTCAGGGTGGCTTTCCGAGCCTGCCTGTTCCAACCTCCGGCCTGACGTTTCATCGCAGAGTACTGTCGGATATCCTGCCGATGCCGACAGCAAACGATGTGGTCTTAAGCGACAATTACCTGAAATTCGCCGCCGCCTATCTGGGAAAAGGATTGATCGTTGAGACGCCACTGACCTTTCAGCGTATTCACGGCGCGAACAGGTATACGAACAGTGATAAGGCACAGCAACTGCGTTCAAAGATCATGGTCGCGACCGGTATTTCTTTGGCCCGTCGTTATGAGGGCATGAGAGCGATGGGACAGAAGCTTGCTGCAGGCGGGCTTGCCAAAAGCGATTACCGTGGTTCAGCGCTGATTGCCCAAACACGCCGCTGCGCTGAGGATGGTCGATTTCCCCTTCTCCATTTTGCTGCCCAGGTGGCGATAAAGCGTCTTGCAGGGAATATCCGATGAGCCATGAAAACGAAGTCTCCATGACAGACATCACCAACCCGCCTCGGCCTGTCAAGATCGTTGTGGCAGTTCTGACTTACAGGCGGCCCGAAGGCATCTCGAAGCTGTTGGACGTGTTGACGCGGCAGCACCAAAATCCCGCGCGTCCCTATGCTTTGACGGTTTTGGTCGTCGACAACGACGCGGCTGGCAGCGGCTGGAACACCATTGAGCCTTTCATAACAAATGGTACGTATGTTTCAGATGAAACGGGCGGTAGGCCGCGCCTGAAATATTGCGTCGAAAAGCAGCAGGGCATCCCCTTTGCCAGGAACCGCGCGCTGGACGAAGCACCGGATGGCACCGACCTTTTTTGCTTTCTAGACGATGATGAATGGCCCGTCGATCATTGGCTTGACGCTATGCTTAGTGTGCGGGAAGCAACGTCGGCAGATTGCGTCTATGGTCCGGTCGAACCCGTC
>CAJYIP010000014.1 GCA_913775275.1 Patescibacteria group bacterium
GTGTGATTGTGAGCAATTGTGGTTCTGGCGCGGTAACGTTCGCGACCTGGTTCAGAGGCATGCGCTGTCCGTATGCTTCAATCTGAACGCTATCGAGCATGGTCGGGTGGGCTCGTCCGGTACGAACTTTTTTAAGGTCTTCTTCGAAATGGGAAACGGCAGCCGTCCATCGCTGCTCGAATTGCTGAATACTAAACATGGAATCCTCGTTTGATTTAACTATCTTTATTATAACGTATCTGTTGTGGAATGAGCTCAGTAACGAAGGATTTAAGATTCGTTTGTCATACTTATTGCAAAGGGAGGACATATGGCAAAGAGCATTTATATAACCGATGATCAATTAGTCCGAATTATTTCAGGAGTTGTCGAGGAGAAAATGACTACAGTCATTGACGAACGAATGACCGCAATCATTAATGAGCGAGTTCCTTCGATCATTGATGAAAGGGTTCCGACTATCATCGATGCGAGGGTTCCTTCTATCATCCAACAGCTTGTTCCGACAATCATTGACGAACGCCTTGATGAGCGCTTCATTCGCATCGATGCACGATTCGATGAGATAACGCAACAGATACACGAGGCGATTAATGACGTCTATGCTGTCATCAGCGAACCTTTCCAAGACCACGAACGTCGCATTAAAAGGTTAGAAAAAAGGACTGCGTAACTTCGCAGTCCTTTATTTTCTTAGTGAACGACTTGATTAGTCGTTAACACCCAGTTCAATGCGTTTGAAACGACGAATAACGATGTTCTCACCCATCTTACCGATGTTTTCCTTCAGGAATGTTCCAACGGTCATAGAATCATCCATGATGTATTGCTGGTTCAGCAGAACTTTGTCAGCAAAGTACTTTTTCACTTGGCCATCAATGATTTTTTCAGCAATGTCAGTTGGCTTGCCTTCAGCAGCACCAGATTCAACGGCTTCGTTTCGGACCCGTTCCATCTCTTCGGCTGGGATTTCTTCTTCAGAAACATAGACTGGTGACATCGAGGCAACTTGCAATGCGATGTAATGTGCGAATTCCTTGAAGCCGTCTGTACGAGCGACAAAGTCAGTCTCACAGTTTACTTCAACGAGCACACCAATGCGTCCACCGTGGACGTAGCTGTCAATGACACCCTCACGAGCTTCGCGGTCAGCTTTCTTTTCGGCTTTCGTCAGACCCTTTTTACGCATTGCGTCGAGGGCTTTGTCAAAATCACCGTCCGCTTCAACCAAGGCAACTTTTGCATCAGTTAAACCGACACCGGTTAGTTCTTTGAGCTTTTTAATATCATCAATCGAGACTGCCATTGATTATTTCTCCTCACCTTTATCTTCTTTAGAGACACCCTTACCCTCTTCGATAGCTTGGCTGACGTAGTCAAGCAACAGGCTGACACCCTTTATAGCGTCGTCGTTTGCTGGGATAACGTAGTCAACAAGTGTTGGGTCGGCGTTGGTGTCAACGAGAGCAACAACTGGAATACCGAGTGTTTTTGCTTCGTTGATAGCGTTCGTGTCGCCAAGGACATCGATCAAGAACAGTGCGCCCGGCTTGCCATTGAGGTCTTTAATACCACTGTATTTGCTGTTCAGGTCATCGATCTCTTCTTGGAAACGTTGAATTTCAAGCTTGTTGTACTTCTTTTCAAGCTCACCTGTTGCCATACGGCGTTCGAGGTCTTTGAGCTTTTTGATTTGAGCGGAAATAGTGTTGACGTTCGTCAATGTTCCACCGAGCCATCGTTCAGTCATGTACGGCTGACCAAGTGCTTCAGCAGCTGCCTTAACGACATCTTTTGTTTGCTTCTTGGTTGCAACGAACAATACTGATTTACCGGCGGCAGCTGTCTTGGTCAGAAAAGGTAAGGCCTTTTCAAGACCTTCAACTGTCTTTGTAAGGTCAATAATGTGGTTGTCTTGGCGCTTACTGTGAATGTAAGGTGCCATTTTTGGATGCCATCGGCTGGTTTTGTGTCCAAAATGAACACCAGCTTCAAGCAGTTTCTTGATATCGACAGATACTGCCATGATTGTGAACTCCTTGTTCCTCACCTACCGACCCTAGATGTGATCATCAGGAGTTTATCGGTGGGCTGCGTCGTTAATATGTATTACTTCTTTATTATAACAGGGGTAATGATAAATATCAAGTGCCGTATAAGCTACGCACGGACAGCAGCGACTAAGCCGCTCAAACACATTAAGAGTATAAAGAAAAAAGAAAGCCCGCCCACTACCAGGAGCACGCCGACACTGGGTCGGGCTCTCTGAGTGGACGGGCGGATACCTGTCATGAGCTGTTGTCTTCGAGGCTCATCCTCTGCTCTCGCAACCAATCCGTTGATGGATATGAGGTAGAGCCTGCGGGAAGCACGCCCATTTTTACCCCCATCAACACGACAACAGCTTCGAGTTGTTCTTGTTCAACATGGCTGAAGAGGTTCTTGTCCTCAATCACCGCGCCGACGACATGCCCGATGATGAACGCGTTGAGGATCATCGTCATGAACATGTAGATACCGGCAGTTATGCGACCAGGGACTGTGATGGGATAAAAATCCCCGTACCCGGTTGTCGTTCCGGTGACAACTGCCCACCATAGACCGTCGCCGATGCTTGCATGCTCAAAAAGGGCGTACAAGAAACTAGCGACAGTGTAGGCGGCGAGCAGAAGAACGAAGACGAACCACGCTCGATTAAGTGCACGCCTGATGAGGCGCACGGGATTCGAAAACATTTCTCTCTTTTCTGCTGGTAACTACAGTTTCGAGTGAGGCGGTGGGCAACCCGAAAGTCACCCACCGCCTCGATCAGCCGCTTATGCGACAGCCAGTATGCGCGACATCATGACGCCAACCAAAATCATCACACCCACCCGAAGGAGGGAGATGGTCAGATCGGGTGCCTCACGCAACCGTCTCTTCGGGATCCGCCAGACCTTGATGCTCACGAAAAGCACCGCGAGCCAGACCAGACCGAGTACCACGATGGCCACGACGGCTGTGACGAGGAACCAGATCAGGGACGAGCCCCATGACTCGAAGTCGCCGGCGACACCGACACGTACCGCTAGGGCGGACGCGACGAACACACCAGCCAGCTCGATGCCTGCCGACAAGCTGCCCTTGCGAAGAAGCTCCCGCAGATCATAGGGCGTCAGCCATTCGTACAGCCAGAAAACGGCCGTGACGAACAGCAGACCGAGCAGATAGAACACGACCGTACTGGCAATCGCCAATCCAAGAGAGCTCGCACCGCCGGTCAGCGACCCTGCCAGAAGGAAGCCGATGCCAACATAGGCACCAAACTCCGTCACGCCGACCGCCAAGTTCCCCTTCAAGAGCAGAACCTGGTTGTTGACCTTTGGCAAGATCAGCCAATCGACGAACAACCGCGCCAGGACAAGGGCGATAAACACCCACAGTCCTTCAATAGCTAGCCACCCCAGCGACCCCCAGAAATTCTCGGGGTCGAAATCGGCAATGACCGGATACATCGCGATGATCTGCGCCGTTGCAAGGCCGAGGCGCTGCAACAGATAGGCCACGTTCTTCTTGCCAACGATCTCTTCACGATCGTCGAAATGAGTCATCCAGTTGAACGTCAGCCACAACGCGACGACGTACACCAGGACGACGAGCGCACTCGGCAACAATCGCCAGAGTGCATCAAAAAACGCGAGAAATTCCACGTTATCTCCTTCTTATGCCGAAGTGGCAGCGGCGAACGGTGCGGGCGGCGCATATTTGACGACGCGCGTTCCGTCCGAGATGATGTGCGGCAGGAAGTTGGAGAAATTGTCCGTGATAGGCCCGCTGCTTTCGCGGATGCCCATTCCGGCTGGTTCTCCATCGACCATCCAGATACCGAGGACGGTGGATACCTCACGGTACTCACCCTCCGGAACCGGGTCGTAATCGCCGAAGCGCGCGAACCTCGGTGGGAGTGCCAGCGCCTGGATGACGTAACCCTCTTCTCCGTAGCCCTGCACTTCCCCATTCACCACTTCGTTGCCGGGCAGCACCAACGTAATATCGGCACCTTCGCGACTGAGAAGCGGCTTGCGGGCAAAGCCCTGTGCACGGAACGCCGGATCATTGACGGGCGCTTCGTCCTCGAACCACGAGGGAATGAGGTACTTCGACCGCTCCGAATCGTCCTTGAACAGCTTCCAAAGCACGGGCAGCAACGCCTTGGTGCTCCAGAGCATCTTGTAGGGCGGTTCGATCCAGATCGTGCCGCCCCGGTAGTCACCGAAGCCGTAGCCAGCATTCGCCATGTCGGCAAACAGCTCGGCAGCCGTCTCGGCATGCACCATGTGTTCCCACGGATACAGCTTGAAGACGACGTCGATGTGTTCGTTTTCGGAAGAATCACTGTAATAGCGACCGTCCTTGCCGATGTAGAGGTTCTCGATCGGAATCATCCGCGTCTCGTACCCCGCCAGCCCGCACGTTTCACGTAACGCCGCCGTATTCATCTCATCCTCGTGTGACGGATCGTCATTGGTGCAGACGAACCACACGATCGGCTTGAAGCCGATCTTCGACGTGATGCTGGCCAGGTTACGCACCCAACCGTCGATCAATGCCTCGTGAAGCGAGTTGAACTGATCGCTGCCATGTCCGGTGTTTTCAGCCCACGGCCACTGGACAAGCGATTCGACCAACGAGGTCGGCGTGTCGGCGTTGAATTCGTAGAGCTTGGGAACTCGCATCATCTGGTCGGGATGATCGAGCCCGCCGAAGCGGACATCAAACCGACCATAGATACTTCCCGCGGGCGGCTCTTCCGTCCAGCTATCGACGATGGCCTGCATCGCGATCTCCGGAATACCGAAACGGCTGAGGTACGGCTTACCTTCCGTAGAAAGCAGCCAGTCCCCTGCTTCGACGCACATATTGAAAATCGACTGCGCGGCTTCTTCGAGAACCGTGATCTCGTCCATCGTGAACGAGTACCACTCACCATCCCGCCAGTAGCGGTAGAGCAGCGGCTCGCCGTCCGGGTCTTCATGCGTGTACACGAGACCCTGACTCTGGACGATCTGGACGTAATCCGGGCGCTCTGCACCCTTATGACGCTTCATGTTCTTCAGCCTCCCGATGAGCCAGTGCTACCGAATCCGCCGGACTTTCCACCGGATCCACTCTTTCCAGAGCCAAGTCCAGCGGACTTGCCGGACACCGACTTTCCAACTTGAGCGACTTTACCGGTCTTGCTGAGACCGGCATTGCCACGGGCGGTTGCGTCGTTGTACGGTACACGGTACTTCGAGACCGAAGGATCGAGCACAGTGCCTTGCGACAGGCCGCCCTGATAGCGGCCGATCAGATACCAGAAAGCCGGATTGGATCCGACTCCTCCGGACGACGATGAATCGTCGCACTTCGAATCGTCGACCACCTTGTTATCGGCGTCGACGCAGTAGACGACGTCGTCGGGTGAATCGTCAAATGCTGAGCAACCGCCCAGCACCAGCACTGCTGTCGCAGAAACCGCGACAGCAGCTGCTGCCTTTGGCACTTGAGACACGAGTGTCTCCCTCCTTGTTTCGAAACGTATAGTCACCTAGTTGTTCAGGTACGAGAGGGTCTTGTACCGCTCTCGCCAAAACATACCTAACATGAGGTATGCATTAGTAGGAGTGTTACCGAGTATTCTCACCAATGATATAAAACTTAATAAAAATACAAGGTTCTGATTGTTTTGTCAATATTCTCGTCATCATTCCCACCACTTTACAAACCCGCCTTCATCAGATACAATAGTCCAGATTATGAAAAGCAATTTACACCCAACCGATTATCGCCCCGTCGTATTTAGCGACGATGTGGCCGGTTTTGCCTTTTTGACCCAGTCAACCGCGCAGACCAACGACACTATTACATGGGAAGACGGCAACGAGTATCCACTCGTTAAAGTCCACATCTCAAGCGCTTCACACCCGTTCTTTACTGGTGAAGAGAAGATCATCGACACCGAAGGTCGTGTCGACCGCTTTAAGAACCGTGCTGCTGCTGCTGAAGCTCGCAAAACAGAACTCGCGAACAAAGCCAAGAAAGCTGCTGCTAACAAGACAAAGAAAAGCGACAGCTAATCTATCGCCCATCTGTCAAAGAGCGCCGTCAACTGGCGCTCTTTTTTGATATACTACACATATGACGACACCAGAAACCACACCGACGCCAGCATCTCAAGAACCACGACGATACGATAAACGAAAAGTATGGGCAATTCTGTGTGTCACGGTACCGACAGCTTTATGGATCGTGACCATTGCGCTTGCGGCAGTCATTAATATCGTGTTTAACGATGTCATCGGTAACGAAGGACGACTCGAAAGCATGTATCCGCTCCATGTCGCTTTGAACATATTTGCCTTTTTGCTTGGAACGATCGCCTTCTTGACGTGGCTGCCTGGTATTATTACTGGCATCGTCCTGCTTGCGACGCGTAAATAAAAATAACTAGAATGGAACAATCCTAATGCAGCCTCCACAAAAACACTCATTGGTATATTCAGCATCTATCACCCTAAGCAGTATCGGTTTGATTGTCGGCCTCGGTGCTACATTCATTTATCTTAATTCCTTATCGGGGCTGATTGGAAGTGATTTTCCAGACGCCGGACTTGTGCAGTTCGGGATGATCGTCATCGGTGCCATGTTCGCTATTCCATCTTTTTTTGTCGCCCTCATTGGCTTCCTCTTATCAACCAGAACAGATGATCGACGATTAAAAGATCTCGGTCTCATCGCAATTGCCGCTAGTTTGACATTCGGCTCTATTCACACTATATCGCTCGGTTTTTATTTGTATGCCGTTGCTATCATCGCCTTATTAATCTTCTTGCACAGAAAAAGCCGCAGCGGTGGCCTGTTGCTCACATTCCTTTCTCTTTTTGCGGTATGTTTTTACGTTGGATTATGGGTATTTATCCAACACGTCAATACGTCACCGTTCATTGACTTCTTGTTCTTCACAACCAGTTAATTATCAACTTTATTTTAAAGCTGTGCGCGCCACTATAGATAGTAGACGGTGTTATCTGTTATACTTACCTCTGATATGCCGAAAATAAATCTTAACATTGACGAGCTGAACGCCGAGAAAAAAGACCTCGATGCTTTTCTTGCTCGCCCCGATGCCTACGCTGATCCTGACTTCTCAAAAAAGAACAAACGATTAATCGAGCTGCAAACAATCGTTGAAAAAGCCGAGTTGCGTCGCACACTGGAATCTCAGTTAATCGAAGCAAAAGAACTCGCCGCCGGCAATGACGAATTGGCCGACCTCGCTAAAATGGAAGTCGATGAGACAACAGCGCAACTCGCCACTCTGGAAGACGAACTCTTTACTATGTTGGCTCCAAAAGACCCGAATGATGATAAAAACGTCATCGTTGAAATCCGTGCCGGTGCTGGCGGCGATGAAGCGAGCCTCTTCGCAGCTGAACTCTATCGCATGTATCTCCGTTACTGCGAAACACACAACCTCCGCACCGAATTGATGAGTGAAAGCGCTAATGACACTGGGGGCTACAAAGAAGTTGTCTTCAAAGTCAGCGGTGATGCCCCCTATTCGAAACTAAAATTCGAATCTGGTGTCCACCGCGTCCAACGTGTTCCAGCGACTGAATCACAGGGACGAATCCATACCAGCACCATTACCGTTGCCGTCCTTCCCGAAGCCGAAGAGACCGATATTGAGATCAACCAAAACGACCTCAAAGTTGACGTCTACCGCGCTGGTGGACACGGTGGTCAATCAGTCAACACGACCGATAGTGCCGTTCGTATCACTCACTTGCCAACCGGCCTGGTCGTTACCAACCAAGACGAAAAATCCCAGATCAAAAACAAAGAAAAAGCCATGAGTGTCCTGCGTAGTCGTTTGTTACAACAAAAAATCGACGAAGAAAATTCGAAGCTCGCCAGCGAACGGCGAAGCCTGATCGGATCGGGTGACCGTTCAGAAAAAATCCGAACTTATAATTTTCCGCAAGATCGTATTACGGACCACCGTATTGGCTACAGCCGTAGCGGGATCCCACAAGCGATGAACGGCCAAATTGACGATTTAGTGGAGCATTTGCAAGCATATGAACGAGAACTTGCTGCCGCCAACGCGAGTAGCTAGCGACTGGCTGGCGAATGCCACAGCCGAGCTCCAGCAGGTCGGCATCACTTCGGCACGACTTGATGCGGAGCTGATTCTGTCGCATACACTGCGCGTCCCGCGGACGACGCTTCACGCCTATCCGACGACACCTATTACCGAGCGCCAAGAAGACATTGCTAACGCCCGCCTAGCATTACGAACTGATCGCGTTCCTGTTGCGTACATTATCGGTCACAAAGAATTTTACGGCTACCGTTTTAGCGTCAATAGTGCAACGCTTATCCCTCGCCCCGAATCTGAATCGCTGATCGAACTGCTAAGAAAAGTCATGCCAACCAACGCTTCACTCTTAGCTGACGGACCGAAACGCCTGGTTGACGTCGGGACCGGCAGTGGTGCGCTCGGCATTACCGCCAAGCTTCTCTATCCCGATGACCTCAACGTCACTTTGTTAGATATCAGTCGCCAGGCGTTAGCCATCGCTGAAAAGAATGCTACCGCCCACCATGTCGATGTCATGATTACTCGCAGCGACCTGCTCGAGGCGTACCCCCTGACTGCCGATATTATCATCGCTAATCTTCCCTACGTTGACCCCTCATGGGAACGATCACCAGAAACTGATCATGAACCAGCTGGTGCGCTGTTCGCGGCTGATGGCGGCTTGGCATTGATCGACAAATTGATTATTCAAACTCGTGACAAGCTCGCCCTCGGCGGATCGCTCATCCTCGAAGCCGACCCCGAGCAACACGAGGCTATCAAAAAAGCCGCCACTACCTCAGGATTAATCCTTAAGGATAGTGACGGCTACGGACTTCTATTCGAAAAACTTAAATAGCTGTTCCAACGCGGTTGAAAAGCAAAAGCAGTAATGCGATCACGCTGACCGAAAAAAGCAGCGGTAATATAATATCTGCAATGCGAATCTTTTGGTGATGGTAGAACGAGTCATACGATTTGTAAGCCAAGAAGCCTGCCAGCACGCTGATGATTGACACCTGAGGAATCAATAAGCTCGTTGTCAGCGGCAATGAATATGCAATCGTCCAGTGGTACGCCACCCAGCCAATCTCGGCAAGCATCAAGCCCCATAGCAGTGACAAGAATAGCGTATATGTTTCAGTGTCATACGTGCTGAGGACATGGCGGGCAACACTATAGCCAATCCCCCACATACCGATGACAACTAACGAGACAGGGACATTATACGTAATCGTGAACAATGCCCACGTCCCGAGCAATAGCGCCACGCCGGCTTGTGCAACCATGTACACTCGCTTCGAACGAGGTTTTAGGAACAAGAGCCACACAATATAGAGGAACGTTCCGAGTGCGAGAAGTGTCAGTTCCTGATTATTCGTCACTGGCGCCTGCGTGATTGTGAACAGCAGGATAACGACGCTGACACTCACAATGATATCGACTAAGTTCGACAGCAAGTTGGCATACCAAAAGCGCGGTCGAACAGCGAAAATACGCCACTTACTCAGTAGTACCAATCCGATACCAAGTCCAACCGACCCGGTGTAATAGATCGTGACCACAACGGCTACCGCAAGTGCGATATTCAATAAAGCATATACTGTTTCGCTGAGAAACGAGCGTCGGCGAACAAACTTAAGTAACTCCATAACTAGTGCCTATTGTAGCATGACCGCCTGGAGGGCGGTAGCTACGAGCTCACTCCAAGGATAACGACGAAGTCCGTCTCTCCCGTCACACTGACTGGCGGCGTCTCAGTCTTTAGTGTTACTCCATAGAGTTCCGCAAGCTTCTTGGCGCTCGCAGTTTTGTCTTTGTTGATCTGATAGACGGTTGCTTTGCCATATGAGCCTTGTGGTGCATTACCAATCGTTCCAACGGTGAAGCCTTCGTCAGATAAGCGGTCAGATTCGGTTTGGGCAGCGCCAGCTGGGCGACCACCGTTGTAGATGTTTACTTTTGGTGCTTCACGAGTGATCGGATTGGCGTTAAGATTTTGCTTTATGAAGCGTCGGATGTCATTGTAATTCATCAAGCCAGCGGCTGGACGAACAATACTCTGCCCGTTCAAGTTACCAGTCGTGACAAGGTCACCGTCTTCACCGCCGACGAGACTCAGGCTTTTGATGCTACTTGACGGCGTTGAGCTCGCTACTTTCATGAGCGTTCGGATCTCTTTCTTTTCAACATTTGTTCGCAAGTTATTACCCATCGCGTCGAGTAATTTGGTCACTTTACCGAGGTCGGTCAGTGTTCCAGCACTCATCGCCTTTTCCCGGAGCGCAGTAATCACTTTTTGTTGGTTCTTTTCACGGTCAAAGTTACCTTGAGCCAAACCGTAGCCGCCCTGGGCATTTCGTGCTCGGGCGAATGCTAGTGCATGTTCGCCATCCATGGTCGCCACTTCACCGTCGGCATATTTCACGTAGTAACACTTGTAATTACATTTCCAGTCGAAGTTACGGTCAAGAATACCCATCCCCTTCGGGTTTGATTCGACCTTCACCGTCACGCCGTCGACGGCGTTCACCGCATCAACAACTGCAGTAAAGTTCAAGTGAATGTAATACTGGATATCCATACCGAGAATGTCACCAGCTTTGCGTTGCAACGCAGCCGCACCGGCTTTTTCGTCTTGTCCGTCGTCTGATGCGCAAAAGTAGACGGCATTGATCTTGCCCTGATTGCCAACAGTACAGGTCTGCTCGTATTGAACCCACAGGTCTCGCGGCAAGCTGATCATGTAGCTATCGTTCTTTTCTTGGTCGACGCTGATAATCATGATCGAGTCGGTCAGGTTCGCGCCGCCGTGCGTTCCACCTTCGTCATCTTCAGCCGTTCCGAATACGACAAAGTTACTTCGTCCATTGGCATCTTTCTTGAGCGGTTCGCTCTGAACAATGTCAAAGATGTTGCCTTGAAAAACTTTATCACCGGCACTAATAAACTTGTACCCAAGGAAGCCAACAATACCAAGAATAATGACAATAAGGGCGATGATGACCCACTTGATGATTCGACGTCGTCGAGACTGCGGTTTCTTTATACCAAGTTTTTTACGTTGGCGACGACTGAGCTTTTTGTCTTTGTCTTTTGGCAATTCAGCGTCGATATCACGGAGTGATTCGCTGATATCTACACGACCAATTTCTCGATTCGGGCGAGCCGCCCCGACCGTTTGGCGGGCTGAGTTTGAACTAGTATGCAACGAACGTGATGGAGACGATTGACCGCTGCTGGCACTACCCAGTTGGGTACCACCACGGCGCGGGACAAAGCCGTCTATAGAGGGTTTTTTATCTTTCATAAACTCCCCTCATTGTACCATGCTGGCAGCCTAACAATAAACAGTATCGGGTGGTTTCAAAGTGCGTTATACTGAACAGAGATATATGGAAGCTTCATTTTTTACCCGTCACCCGTTCATTAAAGATGCACTAAATATTGGTATCTTTCTCATATGCGTCATTATTGGCACGATTCTTATTAATACGTTCGTTTTTCGCAGCTTTAATGTTGTTGGCCCGAGCATGCAAAACACCCTCCACACCGGTGACCGTCTAATTATTAATCGCCTTCCTGTGACATGGTCACAGCTCCAAAATAAGCAATACGTTCCTGAACGTGGTCAGGTCATTGTCTTTAAAAATCCTCGTTTTACACCTGGTGTCGAAGAAGAATACCTCGTTAAACGCGTGATCGGCCTTCCTGGTGAGAGAGTCGTCCTCGAAAACGGCGTATTCACCGTTTACAATGGCGAACATCCTAACGGTATCAATCCGGACGATAGCTTCAAGGATACGCCGCGCAGCCCTGCATCACATACGGTCGATACGATCGTGCCTGATGGTGAATTGTTTGTAACCGGTGACAACCGTGTCGGCGACAATTCATTCGACTCACGCAGCGGCCTCGGAACCGTTCCCCTCTACGATGTGATCGGCCCCGCCAGTTTCCGATTGTTCCCATTCAATCAGATTCGATCGTTCTAAGAACTACTGACGATCAATTAGTGACTGAAGTCGTTCAAGTTCGTCTTGGCTCTTGAATGTAATCACAATACGACCAGCGCCGCGACTGTTCATGCGAATCGCAACATCTGTTTCAAGACGGTTTTTCATCGACGTAATACGCGCATCGAAACGCGCATCAGGTGCAGCGATCGTTTGGTCATCAGACGCATCGTCTTTCTTGCTATTGACGATATATTGTTCGATCTTACGTGCACTCCACTCTTCGGCAATGATGCGAGGGATCAATTTCAAAACGAAATCAGCGTCGCGAGCGATTAACGGTCTGACCTGGCCTTCGGTCAATTCACCTTCAGCAACTAAATACTGGACCTCTTTTGGAAGCTTGAGAAGACGCATCGTATTATTAACGGCGCTCGGTGACTTGTGGACACGTTCACCAATTTGTTCGTTCGTCAGATTGAATTGGTCACGTAATTTTGCGTATGCGGTGGCGGTCTCAATGACATTCAAATCACGACGTTGCAAGTTTTCGATCAAAGAGAGTTCGAGTTTGTGCTGATTAGTGAGCGATCGGACGAGTGCCGGAATCTTTTCCAGACCAGCTTTGGTGGCAGCACGGAATCGTCGTTCACCGGCAACGATCTGATAGCCCTCGCCTTTACGAATAACGATAATTGGTTGGATAACACCGTGTTCTTTGACTGACTGCGCCAGTTCATCAATCGCCTCTTCGTCAAAATGGCGGCGTGGCTGATCGGGATCGGCTTCGATACTGGTAATTGGTAAGGAGCGGAGTTCGCTGACTTGCCCGTCCTGGGCGGCGGTTGGATCGAATGATTCGTCAATCAAATCAGTTGGGATAAGGGATTCAAAGCTGCGCCCCAATCCTCGTGCTGGGCCTCGGGCTGGGCCTTTTTTCATTGCGCTCATACTGCCTTTCCTTCCGTTCGTGTCATAACTTCCTTTGCAAGTGCTTTGTAGGCACGTGAGCCTTTTGAAAACTTATCGTAGACGCCGATCGGGACGCCATGGCTTGGTGCTTCGGCTAAACGGATGTTACGAGGGATCGTCGATTCGAATACCTTGCCGGGAAAGTGTCGTTTGATCTCTTCGTGGACCTGCGAACTGAGTGTCGTACGACTGTCCAGCATTGTCGGCAAGACGCCAAGTAGCTCCAGACCAGTGTTCATAGCCTTACGCACCAACTTCATCGTTTCAAGGAGCTGGCCGAGGCCCTCCAAAGCATAGAATTCAGCCTGAACCGGCAAGAGAACGTATTTTGCGGCGATCAAGCCGTTAACAGTCAAAAGGCTGAGGCTCGGTGGACTGTCAATGATCACAAAATCATAGCCATCGGCGACAGAATCAATCGCACCTTTCAAGCGTGAGAACCGCTTTTCAGCCTGAGCTAGTTCAACTTCCGTATTTGCTAGCGCTGATGTCGTCGGCGCGATCGATAAGTTTTTATGTTCGGTCGGGATGATCACTGATGCCAGCTCGGCTTGTCCGGTAATAACCTCAGTCATAGTGGCCTCGAGCTTAGTTTTGTCGATACCTAGACCACTACTGGCGTTCCCCTGTGGGTCAAAGTCAACGAGCAGTGTTTTCTTGCCAGCCTTCGCTAAAAAATACGCCACGTTAATAGACGTCGTTGTCTTTCCAACGCCACCTTTTTGGTTGGTTATTGCGATGACATGTGCCACTGTGTGTTTCCCTCTTCGTTTCCCCTATTGTAGCATGCTTACGCTTACTAAAAACAAAAAGAAGACCCCTATCCGAGGTCTTCTTTTCATGTATGCCTAAGCGGCTACGCGATTGAAGTAATTTCAACCTTTGAGTACTTTTGGCGGTGGCCGTTCACCTTGTGAACGCGCTTTTTCGCTTTGTAGCGAATGACCTGTACTTTATCACCTTTGACGAGGTCTTCAACAACCTTTGCTTTCACCTTTACGTCTTTCACGGTTGGTGCGCCAACGGTAACTTTGTCACCATCGATAACCAACAGTGCGTCAAGCGTGAGCTCTTTAGTTCCTTCCGGGAGGAGGTCCACCAGGAGGGTCTCTTTTTCGGCGACAACAAATTGTTTGCCACCAACTTTAACGACTGCTTTTGTCATGCGAATCCTTTATTACTTATGAACAATTCAGATGTAGATTGTAACAGAGATGGGCGGGATTGTAAAGGTGACCTTTTAGCAGACAGGGACAGTACTTCCCCACCATCCGGTTTGCGCTGTCGGACCCATCAAGAACTTGCACTTGGGTTTTGCTTCATAATTGACGAGTAGTCCGTATGAGGTTTGATTTGTTCCAGTAACGAAATCGATCGATCGACCACTCTTAGGATCGCCCGGAATCGCATTAATATACTTTGGGACCAATACCGATGCGAGGCTTGAGGAATTACAGCCGGCATTAATCGAGCCGCACACCAGAGGATACGTATCGTTGTTATCAGACTTATATAACTCAAGCGCATGACGAATCGTTCGTGCCGCCGAATCACGGCTCGAATCCGCTGCTCGCTGTTGAATACCGTTGTATGCGACGATTGTTATTGCCGCCAAGATCGCAATAACAACAATCACGATAAGTAATTCAACAATCGTAAAGCCCTGAGGTGTTTGTTTTCGTTGCACGTGATGCCCTTCGTACTTCGTTGTCTTTATGTAAACTATAGCGAAGAAGCTGATTGGACGCAAGAAACGACTATAGATCGTCCGGTCCTTTTCGATAGACGCCACTCTTATACCAGGCAATTGCAGTACCGACGATCGCAGCCCCGAGCAGCCACCAGTACCATGGCAAACCAAGGATGATCAGCTCACCGGTAGATGATTCGGATGATTGCGTGCGGGCTTGCGGCGCAATCAACGCTTGATCTGTTATTTCATCAGATGTATTCGGCCGGACATCGGTGACAGGTGGTGCGACGGTAGGTGTCTCACTCACTTCCTCAACAGCAGTAGTAGTTGCGACCGCTACCCGATCAGCGGCCGGCTCGCTGGCACAATATGATCGAGCCGGCGGAATATGTTGCGGTGCCGGCGGAGCGGCTGGCAGCTCTACCGGTTGGGATGGCGTTGATGGATGAATGACCGGTGGGTTCGGGGTCGGAGGTGGCGTTGGTGTCGGATCTGGCATGACCGGTGCACTGTAATTAATCGTCAGTTCAACAGTCGTGATATTACCGACTACATCGGTTGCGGTCAGCGTGAACGTGTATGTTCCATCAGCCAAGAACGTAAACGTTGGATTGAGCTCGGTGTCATTCGATAGCGTCACCTTGCTGGTTGGTGCGTCGACAGTCCATGCGTATGTCGTATCCGTTTCATTGTTCGTCAAGTCTGGCGTTGCTTGGTTGCCAACCAACGTATATGAATCACCCATGACGACAGGTGCTATCGTATCAACTGTTGCGATAGCTGATTCGCAGCGATCGGCGACGGGCGTCGTCGGGTCAGTCCCGTCTATGACCCAGACATATAATTGGTATGTCCCATCAGCAAGTGCGTTATGGGTATACGTTAATTGCGTTGGGGCAAGTTCGCCGCTATCAACGACCGTTCCGTCGAATAATAATGCGTAGCCGTAGCCCTGCAACACTGCTGTTGGGTCAGTTGCGATTGCCGTTTGCCACTGCCACATGGGATGTTGGTTCGTATCGCTTGTCGTTAATGATATGAGCGACCAGGCGTTCGCGCTCGCGCCTGCCGAACAAGACGCAGGAATCGTATTGCCGTTAGGTGCAGCAAAAGTCGAACTGACAGCTCCAAGAATAAAAGCAACCGCAAGAAACAGCCCAATTACAGACTGCTTCACAATAGAATGTCGAACCCTCGCGGGTACACGGTCGCTCACGCGGCCAGCCTCCATTATCCCCCACCAGGTTTATTGAATGATTTTAGTATAGCATGCACGTCATGCGTGCAATTGCTATTTCAGAATACTTTGAATTTTGTTCTGGGCGCTTTTGACTGACACAGGATCTGGAATCATAACGTACAGTTTTTGGGCACCCATACTATAGGTCGGTTCACTCGCGCCAGTGCCGTCAACACTGATTGATGAAATCGTCCATTTCGCCATCGAATCGAGCTGCCCGCGAATCAGGCCGGTAATGTCCTGTGTCGACATGTTCGTTTGGAAAACGCCGTTTAATGAGCCGAGAATATCTTGATATTTCACAATAACCGACGGCTGGCTGATCTTGTTGATCAATGCCGTCAAGACACGCATTTGGTTCTGGCCGCGAGTGCGATCACCTGCGTCGAATGAGTAGCGTTCGCGACTGAATGCGAGGGCCTGCTTGCCGTCGAGCTGATTCATCCCTTGAACAAAGTTGTAGCCCCCTGAACTAAAATTATACTCAGACTCTACCTCTATACCGCCGACTGTATTAACGATCTTTTCAAGTGACGTAAAGTTGATTTTAACGTTGTAATTAATATCTATTCCGTACAAATCTTCGAGTGTCTTCTCTGATCGATCGATGCCATACAGCCCGGCGTGCGTTAATTTATCCCTTACACCAGCTGTGCCGTGCAGCTGGACATAATAGTCACGCGGTGTGTTAACGAACACAATATTTCGGGTTTTTGGATTGACGACAGCCAGGATATTGACGTCGCTTCGAGACGTTGTATTAATTGATCCATACGTGTCGATGCCACTTATATAGACAGTGAATGGCTCGTTCGCATTCAGCTTTGCAGTGACCGCTTCGTGAGTTTTGACGCGGAATGTCGTCAGGACTTCGAGCTCCAAATAGAGCGGATTATTCGCGCCTTCACGCAGCTCATCCATGTAGGCAACGGTCAGAACCGACATACGCGAACGGCCGTCACGCATTGCTAAAATACTGTCAGTTGGCGTATTGAATAGCGAGACATCAGCCGGCGTTTTCTCGCCCAGTGCGCTGCGCATGTCAGCACTATCATCACCCGCCAGGACACCAACGGTCTGGCTGGCATCATTCAGCGATACCTTGTTGGCCTTCAAAGCCACGATCGCATAGTCGGTATATGACTGGTTTTCATTTTGACGTAATGATTGGATAAAGTTCTTGGTGGCCATACCGGCGCTAAAGAACAAGAGGTTCATAACGATACCGACGAGGGCGAGGACGACCGCGATACGGCTGAAGCGACGGCCCGGGCCCCGCCTCGTCAGGCAATACACCAGCCCGAGTGTCACTAGCAGACTGACGATAAACCCGATTCCAAGATATTTACCGGGAATAATATTGCTGGTAAACGCTGTGAACGCAGCCATGGCGTACGTCAGCCCTAACATGATAGCGATACCTAAAAAGATACGTCGCGCCAGCGTCTGGTCCTGCTGCATGCTAACGACGATGCGTTTGACGCGATTCGTCCCTTGAACTGGTCGAGGTGAGTGAGATTCATTCATACTACTCGCCATTATCCGCTATTTGGCGTTGTTATCCAAGCGCCGCTTGCGCAAGCGTGCCTCGACTAACGCGTAGATTCCAACCCCAACCACACCAGCAGTCGTATCAATCATGACATCGCGCACTTCACTACTGCGCCCGGGCACAAAGCGCTGATGGAACTCATCAGATACCGCATAGAGCAAGACAAAGGCGCTAGCGATCATGACTATTGAGCGAATCCGTAGTGTATATAGGCGAAGCACATTTACCGTCAACAACCCGAGGATAAAGTACGCCGTGATATGCGCCGACTTGCGCACAAGGAATGTCAGCACATCGGTCGCGCCCGTCGCGCCAAGCGTCCGGACAACCTCGACAACCGCATCGCTCCGTCCCGACGACGCATCATGGCCTTCGCTCGAGAGAAAGAAAATGACGACGAGCCAGAGGATGAGGAGGGTGTAGTTGAGAATGTGGCGGTGCATTCATACCAGTATGGCATACCTACCGTCCATCCGCGAAACAATGTCTTTAAAGGGTAAAATATTATATAATTATCCCATGAATATCCTCGTCACAGGTGGCGCCGGCTACATCGGCTCGCACACACTCATAGAACTTATCGAAGCCGGTCATCACCCAATTGTCGTCGACAATCTTGCGAACAGCAGCGAAGAATCGCTCCGCCGCGTCGGCACTATAACCGGTGTGGCTGTTCCCTTTTATGAAATAGATCTTCGCGACAAAGACGGCCTGGAAAACGTCTTTCAAGACAACGCTATCAATGCCGTCATCCACTTCGCCGGCCTCAAAGCCGTCGGTGAGTCGGTCGCCCAGCCACTCGACTACTATCAGACAAACCTCGGCACGACATTCAGCCTGCTTGAAGCGATGGAGCGACATAACGTCACCAGCTTGATCTTTAGCTCGTCGGCAACCGTGTACGGTGACGCGAAAACAATGCCAATTACCGAAGACAGCCAAACAGGCATCGGCATCACCAACCCATACGGTCAAACCAAATTCATGATCGAACAAATCCTGCGAGATTACAGCGTGGCCCACCCGGACTGGAACATCACTCTCCTGCGTTACTTCAACCCAGTCGGCGCTCATCCGAGTGGCAAGATCGGCGAAGACCCGAGCGGCACACCAAACAACCTCCTCCCCTACGTCACCCAAGTCGCCATCGGCCGCCGCGAATTCGTCAGCGTCTACGGAGACGACTACGACACCGTCGACGGAACCGGCGTTCGCGACTACATCCACGTCGTTGACCTAGCCAAAGGTCATGTTGCTGCGCTCTCCAATGCTCAACCTGGCGTTGCCGTCTACAACCTCGGCACAGGCAAAGGCACATCCGTCCTCGAACTGATCCACAGCCTCGAAAAAGCAGTCGGCAAAGCAATCCCATACAAAGTCGTCGAGCGCCGAAATGGAGACGTCGCAACAAACTACGCAAGCCCAGAAAAAGCCGCGCGCGAATTAGCCTGGAAAGCTGAGAAGACTATTGATGAGGCGACGGCGGATAGTTGGCGGTGGCAGAGTATGAATCCGGAGGGATTCAACAACTCTACTTCTTAATTCGACCGAGAATCATTGAACTAATCCGACCAAACTCACGACGATTTAAGAAATACGTTGCGCCGAGCGCAATTAATAGTGCACTTATACTTGCGCCCAAATTATCCATATAGTAAAGCGCCATAACGATAGCATATAAAGCAGCAAGAATTATAAATACGTATTTTTCATAAGTAATGACTACGTATTTTTTTACATCGTAATGACGGAATATAGCCATCGCTAAGAAAGCAGCAGCTGTAGCTCCAGCAGCTGCGTAAAGGCCAAAGAATGGAATTAATCCAATTGTCAAAACTATATTTAGCCCAGCCGCGATTAGCGAGGTGTGCATCACTTGTTTTGTTAATCGCTTAGCAACATAGACAGCACTATACAACCCAACCACTGCATTAAAGAATGCTCCTATGACAAGGATTGGAATATATATATATGACTCTGCAAAAGAATCGTTAACAAACCACGAGAATATAAATGGAATTGCCGCAATCAAACCCAATCCTAATGCACCAAACAATCTAATTGCACTATTACTTACACTTGAGAAAAACTGATCACGATCTTTCGAATCGATATGCAAAGATGCAGATTCTGTCCAAGACATACTGAATATACCAAATAGACTTGAGAATATTGCCGCGTATTTACTAGAAACAGCATAAATACCATTCGCCGCAACACTTATCATCAAAGTAATGATCGTTCGGTCCGACGCACTAATTACCCACCAAGCAACTCCATTAGGTACGAGCGGAGTTGAATACCCAAGAATTTCACGTTGCAACATCTTATCACGTAAACCAAATTTTACATAACAATAAAGACGCATTTTGACTATCAGGTACAAAGCACCGGTAATGTTTGCTGTAGCTATAGAGTACAACATGCCATTTATCTTTAAGTCCGCAACTGCAATGAACCAGATCGCAGTAATCGCCGTTGTAGCACCAATGATAATACTTGCAATAGCAAACTGCTTATTACTGCCGAGTCCACGGGCGATTTGTAGGCATATGTTCGCATTTGCTATAGCAAAACCAGCAAGAATAACTGGCATAGTATAAGAAAAACCAAACATTACGCCTAACGTAGCCACTATGAGAATAGTGGCCGCTAGAAGCGGCATAAAGAGATATAAAATATTCGAAACGATCTTCGGCCTAAGAGACTCATCCTTTCGAGTTTCAATTAAAAATCTAAACGACGCCATCTCTAACTGCAACGTAAGTGCAGGTATCAATAAAGTGATGTACGTAGTAAGAAGATCTACAAAGCCGTATTCGGTAGGTGTAAGGAAGAGCGTATAGAGAGGCAACAGTAAAAAACCAATGAACTGAGTTGCCACTTTTCCAACGGCAAGAATCGCCGTGTTTTTTATTAGATCACTTTGTTTCGACATCTGATGCCCTTTTCTCTAACACTTTATCTAACTCCCGAAACTGTTTCTCAGCAAGTTTAATCTGCGCACT
>CAJYIP010000015.1 GCA_913775275.1 Patescibacteria group bacterium
GTTGTTGCTGGATCGGTTGTGCGGGCTCAACGGGTTGGGTAGGAGCTGCGTAGGCATCTGCGATTGGTTGCTGCGCTGGCTGGGTGATAGGCTGAGGAGCTGGCGCTGGTGTTGGAATCTGAACAGGCTGCGGCGCAACGACTGTTGCCGGCTGTGCGGGCTGAGGTACTTGATCGAAGACAGGTTGCTGAGGCGCGACAGCTTGCGGTGGCGCTATGGGCTCAGCAGTGACAGCGATAGGTTGTGCCGTTGGCGTGGCTGGGAATGATGGTGGCGCTGGAGCCGGAGCTAATGAATCACCAATGACGTCATGGACGGTTCGAACGACATCTTCGATACCAACCTGTGATTTGACGAGGTAGCGATCTGCACCAAGCGCTTCACCACGAGCGCGCTGGTCTTCACTTGAAAGTGCGGTCATCATGATCACCTTGATGTCTTTTGTTTCAGACGTGCTACGAAGGATATCAAGCATATCAAAGCCGCTAATTTTTGGCATCATCACATCGCTGAGGATAAGAGATGGTCGTTCTTTGATCGCAAGTGCTAATGCCTCTTCGCCGTCACCGGCCGATACGATGTCGTAGCCTTCGGCCATGAGACGGACGCCGTAGATTTCTCGCAGGCTTTTGTCGTCTTCTACTAGTAATATTTTTGTCATAGTTACCTCTATTCTAGATGATGAAGGATAAAAATACTATACTTCTTATGCTATTGACGGGGCGCTTGGGGTGGCGCTTCTCGTT
Organism: Patescibacteria group bacterium; assembly: GCA_913775275.1. Taxonomy (GTDB): domain Bacteria; phylum Patescibacteriota; class Saccharimonadia; order Saccharimonadales; family Saccharimonadaceae; genus Microsaccharimonas. The sequence continues at coordinate 747 of CAJYIP010000015.1, forward strand.
CAGCCTTGGTTTCGCGTGCAAGCGCTTCGAGCTGACGGACGCGTTCAGCGATTTGTTCACGCGTTAGGCTATCACCACGTGGGACGGTTGTTGCCGGGGCAACCTGGACTGGCTGTTGCTGCAATGATTGCTGACTTGGTGTTGGTGATTGCTGCACCTGAGCTGGTTGTGAAGCTGGTTGTTGCGGGTAAGCTTGCTGCTGGACTTGTTCGACAGATTGTGTGAAGGCGGCACCAGCTGCAGGCGTGACAATTGTCTGCTGAGCATTGGCGGTTTGTTGCTGTGAAAGCTGAGCGGCTTGTTCACTCGAGATGCGTGGTAATTCAAGGAAGAACGTACTGCCCTTGCCATGGGTACTTTCGACACTTAGACTTCCTTGCATTGATTCGGCGAGTCGCCGTGACAGGTAAAGGCCGAGACCGGTCCCACCGATTGCTTGACGGTCGTTATTATCAACGCGGTAAAACTTTTGGAAGAGATGTGGGACATCTTCGGCTGGGATACCCAGGCCTGAATCTTTGACGCTGAGGATGATCTTGTCATCATCACCGGTTATATCGACGACAACTTCACCGGCCGGCGTATATTTAATAGCATTCTCGACGAGATTATTAACTACTTCCCGAATATGATCGTTGTCGAGGTTGACGTAGTAAACTGGCGCAAGCGTCCGGTGTGTTCCCTGGTTAGAGGGTGCGTATGTCAAGATGAGGCCTTTTTCTTGGGCTTTTGGACGAAGTCCCTCGACCACTCCTTCGACGAATGTCGCGACGTTGACGACTTTTGGTGTGTTAGTCAAGCGGCCATCTTCGGATCGTGAAACGTCTAAGAGGTCTTGGAAAAGTCGGCCCAGGTGTTGAGCGGCTTCTTGGGCTTTTATGATGAACCCACGGGCTTTTTCATCGACTTGTGCGGTACTCGGGTTAAGTGCTAATCCTAGGTAACCTTCAATCGATGCGACCGGCGTGCGCATTTCATGACTAGCAGTACTAATAAACTCAGCTTGGCCGTGTTCTTCAGCTTTTTCTTTTGTGACATCTCGAAAAACGGCAATCACACCAGAGCCGGCATCGCCAATTGGGGAGACAACCATTGATGTGACGATTTTCTTGCCCGACCGTGTCTGTAGGGTGACGGCTGAGGTACGAGCCATTTGATTTGTGTTCAAAACTTGATCGATAACGTCTTGTGAAGGATCGATCTCGTGGTTTTCGGCATCCAGCATCTTGACGATCGATTTGTAATTCAACGCCAGTGCATCCTGCTTACCCCACCCGAGAATTTCTTGGGCTGCTGGGTTAATTAGTTGAATGACGCCAAGGCTGTCGATTGCAACGACGCCATCGCCGATGGCGTTAATGACAATCTCCGAACGGTTCGCAACTTCAGACAATTGCGTCGTCAGGTGTTTGACGTGCTTGGTTGATTCGTCGACGGCATCTTGATGTCGCCAAACGAATGTACTAGCAACTGCAGGAATGAGCGAGGTGACAAGAACGAGAGTTAGCTCTTCGGCGTTGAGTGCGCCAGCCAGATAGTTGACACCGAGATAGAGACTTGTCGCGACAAAGACGAACGTGATTCCCCAGCCATTGAAAATACCGCTACAAAATGCAATCAACATCCAAAAGCCGAGGAACGGCGATGCGGTCCCGCCAGTTTGCCATACGAGGAGCGCTGTCGTTGCGGTAAAGACGGTAAATAAGAGGAGCGACGGATAATACGTTTTTGTCGCTTTGATGAAATACAGAATGATGCTGCCGATTGCTGTGATGACCGCACCTATAAAAGCTAGCAACGATACTGAAAAAATACCAGTCGCTGGGATCGTTGTATACTGCGGAATCACCCACAAACCGATGATAATAAAAGATAGCAAGAATGCTGCCTCGTAGACACGGCGCTGCCAAAATCGTGACAAGGTAAACGGTGTCATAATGCCCCCTATTAATACTTATGGTAAGTATGACAAAGCTGACAGTGAAACACAAGTCTTAGAAGTGCCCGTAACGAGCAGTGGCTTCGTAGCAAGGTCGACGGAGGTCGAGCCATTCGATGATACCATTTGGTGATAAGTCATAGCTGGTAATTGTTTCGCCAACTCCATCGACAACGACGGTCGTTTCAACCGGTTGGTCAAAGCCAATTGCGTATGCTAAATAAACTGTCACTTCGCTAGCGCTCCTTTTCTTTAAATAGTCGATGGCGATCTGCCGAGCGGCATATGCTGCTGAACGATCAACTTTTGATGGATCTTTACCGCTGAACGCACCACCGCCGACAGGAATGCGAGGTCCATAGTTATCGACGGCTAACTTTCGTCCGGTGAGCCCGGCGTCGGCATCAAAGCCTCCGACGTTCCAATCCCCGGCCGGGTTGGCGTGAATAGTTGGTGGGTCCTGTGTAGTTGCTAGCGGCTCAATCGTGAGCCACTGTACTATGTGTGCTTGCAGGTCTTGTTTTGATGCATGTTGAAAGCTGGCGACGATTGTCTCGATATGGCTGTCTCGAATGGTGACTTGGGTTTTGCCGTCGAACGGCCAAGTTTCGTAGAGATATTTGTTAAGATTTCGAGCCAGGACGTATTCAAGCGGTAACAGTTCAGGCGTCTCGTTCGTCGCATAACCAACCATGACTCCTTGATCACCTGCACCACCTGTGTCAACGCCTCGCGCGATTTCGGGACTTTGTTGACTGATAGGTTCAATGAGCTCGACGTCACCAGCTAACCGATGAACGATCGCTGAGATGTTGACGTGCTTTGCTAATGAGCTGATTTCACCAGTGACAAAAACTGTGCCATGTCCGCCGGCGACATCGACTGCAACACGGGCAAGCGGATCTTCTGTTAAATGTGCATCGAGAATGGCATCAGATATTTGATCGCAGATTTTATCTGGATGTTTCGGCGAAACGCTTTCGGCGGTACGGATGATAGAGTGTGACATAAAAATATCCTTTCTGATAAGAAAGGATGAAGCGATTTCGGCGTATCCTTCCCTATCGGGGTCTAGGTGGAGCACCTTGCTGTATTCAGTAGGTTGCCGGCAGGTCATCGAGCTAGGTCTCTGGCTGCACTCTTGATATTGGTTAATTGTAGATCTATCCTACCACGCACGGATGACATGAGTCAAAAACAAAATACCCCGCCAGTCGACGGAGCATTTTGCTCGACGGCGACGGACGGGGTTCGGGTTAGGAGTAGAGCGCTTCCGGGTGAGCCAGTGTGAAGTCGCGGAAGACTTTCTTTGCCTGGACGTCACCTGCTTGCGTTCTTCGTCCGAGCTCGGCCAGCTTTGAGGTCATTCGACCGCGCAGCATATCGACGGGGAGGTAGAACGGGGCGTGCTGCCGTATGTGGTTAAGTACCCCCTCTGTGTGGTCAAGCTGGATGAGTTCATAGATCGTCTCTAGCTTGTCGTCGTCGGGTGTCGATTCGGCGTAGAAATGAAAGAAAAGTGCTTTCACTCGACGGTATTCGGCCATCCATGTCTTGCTGTACTCGTCGTAGTCGCGCAGCGCTTTTTTGTACGCGGCTGCATCGTCAGGACGGTAGCTCTCTAGAGACCGCGGCAATTTGGGACATGAGGTCGGTGGGGCGGTGTGTTGGGTCATACACCGCTCCAGCTGGTTGATCCACTCACCTACCGCTACGGGCAGTCGGAGGGTCGCAGGTCGGGGCATCATACTCCTGTAGGTAAGGTTCGTGCAAAAGCAAAGTATGAATATATTATATCACTTTATATCAATTAATGCAATGAGGCCATGCGCGGTACTCTATAGATGAGAAAATATAGGGAGAAATAGAGTACATGGCTATTGAAATTGAATTGCTTGTTGAGAATGAGGATGAAGCTGATGAAGCAGACGCACGAATAATTGAATATGCTGCGTCTCATGGTCTCGAAACTGGCGTAGTGATTTTAGGTAAGGTTGCCGCTTTCTTGAAAAGTGAGGCACTAGATCATTACGATCGGCTTGTTAACGCTGGTGTTCTGAAATAACAATACTAAAATAAAAAGTTCCGCCTCGCAGTGCGGAACTTTTTTTGTTGAACGGCTTCTCTATTTTGCGAATGTGAAGCGTCGAACGCGGCGGGCTTTCATGAATGCACGCATGCGAGCTTCGAGGATCTCGTCGATCTTTGTTGGCATGTCGCGGCTGCGGGGTGTTTCAATGTAAGCGAATGGTTCTTGTGATTGTGTAGTCTTCATCATATTCTCCAGGTCTTAATAAACAAAAAACAACTAAAACAATATGCTTAGCTGTAACGGGTTTTGGTTGGATAAGCTAACTGGTGGAGATGCTAACCGTTGATAGCGGAACTCACGACAGGTAACTGAAAAATATATAAAGACGCCAGGGACGCTTTGCCACTCAACTGTGAGAGCGAGCGCTAGTGTGTGTGTTGTCTATAGCTAATTATACGCTTTTCATATGACGCGTGAAATACTAAAAAGGAAAATCCCGCACCTATGACAGTGCGGGGTCATCCTTTATACGTTCCTTTCTCTATGCGAAGCACGACACGATGGAAGCTTCAGCCGGACGACCGACGAAGCTACCGACCGGATCGGTCAACGGGTCGAGCGAATCGAAGTCGATGTTGCTGTCGATCATCCAGTAGTAGATGCCGGCGGTTTCGCTTTCCTTAGCGGCACGACAGACTGCAGTGAACCAATTGGATTGGATGTCCAAGTTCAGTTCACCGTCGCCACCCCATTCCCAGGGGCGGCTATAGCGACCGGATTCAGCAGCTATACCGACTTCTTGGAGTGCGATAGAGCGTCGACTTTCGACCGGACGAAGCGATAGCCACGACTGCCATGCAGCCGTCACATCGTCAACCGATGCATCGTCGTTGAGTGTCGTGCGAGGGTACGCATCGACGGCAAACGATTCGATCGGTCCACCGCCAGCATATTCATCCCAGTTGACAGCGTAGCTGATCGTTCCGGAGAACGCCTCGCTGGCGGCCTGCTGGAGCGCTTGCCAATTGTCGGTGTACTGTTCCATGGAAGACAGTTCGACTCCCAGTGATATCTCGTCTGCGCCGGTTGTTTGCGCCATCTGCCAATAAGGCATCAGTGTTCCGGTGTAGCTGGCGAACCAGCTATCGACGTCGGAGGGTGTGATACTCCCCCGCCATTCTCCGATGTTCAGGAGGTTGGTCTCATCGATAGTCGCTCGCAAGAGAACGCGTAGGTTACGCTGTTTTGCGGCGGCGATTACGACCGCCAGTTCGGCAACCGACGGTGTTTCGATGCCTGCTCGGACGGTGTTCGATGACGGTCCGTCGACGTAGAGCGGAAAGGTGATGCCAACGCTGTTCGCCCCGGTTGCGACGACGTGGTCGAGGATGCGTTCGGCACGAGTGATGATGCCGTCGAGCGGCTCACCATTGGCGTGCCAATAGATCTGGATTCCTTTCTGGAATTGTCCCGGCTGCCACGGCGTGGTAACCGGAACGATGGTCTTAGTCGGGGTCGGTGACGGCGTCAAAGCAGTCGCGATGTCATGCGTCGATGTCGGTGCGACATCAGGTTTTGCGGGTTCGCTACTGCAGCCACTGACGAGCAGGAGGCTCAGCGCAGTGATCGTACCGATGACGAGGTGTCGAAGAGCCATATGCTGCTTTCGTGAGTGAGGTGTATAAAGGACAAAGAGAACTGCATGGTGCAGCCCTTAATAATATTTTAACATAAAAATAGTATAATAGCAAAAAATAAGGGGCGGTGCCGAAAGAGAAACTCTTCCGACACCGCCCTGATGTTGCTCAGACCGCCTCGGGGATCACCCGAGGTTTCTTGACTGTTCCGATCTTGATTGCTCGCGCCAGCTTCTTTCGAAGCGGAACGAACTCGACTCCATGAGCCGTCTTGTTCCACGTAGGCCTCCATTTTGGGAAGACCAGCTCGAGCAGTGCCGTGTAGGCGGCGCTCGATAGGACCATCCACCATGGAAGCGTCAGCAGCATGTACTTGACGCTGGAGTAGACACCACGGTGTAGCGCAGCGATCAACGACTGATAAAACAGCAACAAGTTGCCGAGAATCATCAGTACCAAGCCCGTGTAGTAGAGCGGCAACGGGAACAGCTCGATGATGACCTGTGCCCGGGTTGCGAAGTAGACGATCGTCATACTCCAGAACACGGGTGTGAGCAGGAGCGATACGAATGTCCCGCCGACGAACAGCAAGAACAGCCAGTATCTCAGCAGTCCCATTGCCACCGCGTTTCGGATGGGGCGGCGCAGCAGCACGAGTGCTGTCTGGCCGTACCCTTTGATCCAGCGGGTGCGTTGGTTGAAGGCGGCAGGCACGGTCAGTGTCGCCTCTTCGTTGGTGTAACTGTCGAGAATCATCGTCCGGTAGCCGTTGGCCGCGAGTGCTCCACCGAGCTCCGCGTCTTCGGTCACGTTCCATGGATCCCACGCCCCGATGCCAGCAGCGCCGACAGGAAGGGATCGCGGTCCGAAAGCAAGTTTTTTCAGGACGTGCATCGGAAAGTGATTACTGGTTCCCCCAAGGGGGATGGCCAGGCCGAGATAGGACATGCCTTTCAGGAGGAACTGGAAGTGCGTCGTGTACTCGTTGCCGAGAAAACGTGACACCCAGCTAGTCTCTTGATTGGCGAAATGGAGCGGTGCCTGCAGGCAGCCGAGGTGGCGTCCGCCTGCGCGGAACACTTCGACTGCTTTACGAAGCTGATCAGGTTCGGGTTCGTCTTCGGCGTCGAAAATGACAACGAATTCTCCCCTTGCCTGCTCCAATGCGACGTTGCAGGCTTTCGGCTTGCCGTAGGGCTTGATCGATGGGACCTGAACGATCTCGAAATAATCGGGCAGGTTGGCGTTTTGCGCCGCCTGAACCGTTTCTTGGTCGCGCGCTTCCAACACCAGGATGCACTGAAGTTTGTGTTTCGGGTAGTTCATCGCCTCCATGCTCCGGACCACGGTCGGGATCATGTTGGCTTCTTTGTACATCGGGTGAAGCGTGGTGTAGATCGGAAGGTCATCATCGGACAGACGTGTCGTCTGTGGGAGGCGGTAGCGACGTGCCATGCTGCCGACGCCGAGGCGAACCGCGACGTACAACAACTGGAACATCATGAATGCCATGATGGCGATTTTGAGTAGGCTCATCGGCGAAATGATCGCCGTTACCGCTGCCGCGAAGAGCAACACGGCGAACACCACTTTCTGCGGAGTGTTCAACGTCTGCTGTGCGGTCTGGCGACGAAAGTTACTCACTGAAAAGCTCCCCCTTCTTCTCGTAAACGAGGTAGTTGTCGGATGCGAAGACTTGCTGGTACTCGTACAGCACCGGAGCATCGTGCATCGAATCGTACACCTTGTCCGTGTTACCGGGCATGGTGCGCATAACGATGACGTCGATCTTGTTACGCTCTCCGGTCGGATCGATCAGCGACGAATCCCAGAGGAATTCGGCACCTTCGTAGATGACACGAGATTGGACGTCGAACAGAGCACGTTCGTTGTTGAACGACTCCATCAGAATTCTTCCTCGAGTGTCGTCCTTCAAAAATTGAGCGACTTCTTTCTGTTCGGCCATGCCCGCCATTGCTGACCAGGCCTCACGGTTGGTGATCACACCGGCGCCATTGTTGGCGAAAGCGAGAACCAAGAAGACGGTCGCACTGGCTCCGACGATACTGCTTGTGGCGGATCGAATGGCCCAGCGACGGGGTGTCATTGCGACGAGGTAGCCTATCAAAAGGCTCACGGGCAAAACGGCGTAGGTGCCGAATCGCAGGTTGTACAAATCACCGTCGATTTGTTCGACATGCATGGGCTGTTGACCTTTGTAAAGGCCGTAGACCAGGAACGCCATGACGGAAAGCAGGCTGATGATGGTGACGCTCTCGGGCGAGAGTTTTTCACGAACCACCAGTACCAACAAGCCGACTGCGCCGATTGCCAGAAAGACGACCGGAACGTTCTCGATCACGGCGTACCAATACGTCATGACTGAAGCGCTCAGATCGTTGACCTGACTCAGCACCTGAGTGCTGACCTGATCGCTACTGCTGTATTCGCCTTGCATCCAGTTCAGCCAATTGTTGAAGATCAGCTGGTTCCAAAGGTTCCAGCCGACGACACCGAGCATCGCGAAGAACGTGAAAGCCAGGACGAGTCCTTGACCTTTTTGGTTCCCCGTGAAAAGCGGGTAGCGTTTGCGGATGCAACCGTAGACGACAACAACAATGAACACGACAGCCAAAATCCAGCCTTCGTACCGCGTCAGCGTTAGTGAGAACGTCGCGAACGACGCCATCAACAGATAGCTGTAACGGTCGGTCTGGAGCCATCGCAAGATGCCCCAGACCGACAGGAGCGCCGACACGTACATTAGCGGCTCCGTCATCGGCGTTGACTGCAGATACAGCATGTTCGGGTTGAGTCCGAATAGTGCCGCAGCAGCGTAGCCACCAATGCGGCTACCCGACAGATCGTGGATGATCTTGAAAACCAAGACGACCGATGCGACGAACGAAGCCATCGACAGCAGACTACCGGCGAGGCCGGTCGTATACAGGAAATCGTTCCACACCAACGGGATCATCAGGATGTGCTGAAGTGGCAACCAAATGCCGCCCAGCTGGCCGAACCCGGTTGACTGACCGACAATAAGACGTCGACCGATCTCGAGGTGGCTGTACATGTCCTTATATCCGAGGGTAGTGCCTTGTGCGTAGAAAAACAGGAAACTGGCCACCGAAATGACCAGGCTGACGAGCACCAGGATGGTCTCGTCACGTTTGAGCATGTTCGGCAGCGCCATAACACCATCTTTCTGTATAGGATGATCGGAATAGTAATGTCAAAGGGCGTTGATACCCGGCAACATGACACAGGTTCAACCGAGTGATTATATCATAAAAGTCAAAAAATATCAAGTTATAGTGAAGAGACTACTGGGGGATTGACATTACCGATCTATGACCGTGTCTATGATGACAACTGTATCCAGATTGTTGAATACGTATAAAAAAAGTAAAAAGCTTCACTTTGGAAGCTTTTACGAAATGATAATTTTGGTGATCCCATGGAGAATCGAACTCCAATTGCCAGGATGAGAACCTGGTGTCCTAACCGTTAGACGATGAGACCATGATGTTAGTATTTGTCTCTAACACTGCTCAATCCTATCAAAACCATGCTAAAAAGTCCAGCTGAAACCAGCCTGCCGTATAGCCATCTTGCTCTCATTCCGCTATAGTTTACGCATGGCTTCTATTCACTATTGGGACGGTAATGACGAAAAGGATTTATCGGCATCGTCTATTCAATATTGGGATGGATCGGCTTTACGTACGTTTGATGGTACGCCGAGCTTGTCGTATTGGAACGGTTCGACTGAATACGATATTCTTCCTGTATCCGTTCCCCCATCAACACCTCAATATGTTGGCGCGGCTGCTGGTCATGCATCGGCAAAAGTTTTCTTTTCTCCGCCATCTTCGACCGGATCACATCCAGTAACGAGCTATACGGTGTCAATTTCTCCTGGCGGGACAACCCGAACGGGGACGACCAGTCCGATTACTATTCCGAACTTATCCAATGGCACGGCATACACATTTCGTGTCCGGGCTAATAGTGAAGGTGGCAGCTCGTCTTACTCCCCTGCTTCAACCGCAGTGACGCCGCGGGCGACAATTCCTGGTCAACAGCTGCAGTACAAGACAGTATCAATTTCACTTGACTCTATTAGTCCGTTGTCCATGTTTGAAGCAGAGCTCGATCGTATTGCTGCTCACGGCGGCGATGTTGTGTTGGTTATTCATGCGATCGTTGACTCGCCAACAGGACATACGTTTACTCGTATTCCGTACAGCCGTGTGAAGGCTGCATTTGACGCAATCGCCGAGCGCGGTATCGGTATTGCCATGGTCAAACCTCACATTGTCACAGCTGCGGCTGGTGATGGATTTTACCGCGGAGACTATCGTCCAGATAATATCCCGCAATTCTTTGCGAACTGGACGGGCGAAATGCAACACTTCGTTGGTTTTTGTAACACGTACGGTGCAACATATCTGAGTGTGTCGTGTGAGCAGATCATCCTGACGGCCGCTCAATACTATGATTATTGGGTTGCTCTGAAAAACTCCGTGAAAGGTACGCAGCCATCAATCAAGTTGACGGCCGCCTTTACGACCGCTGAACTCTACGACCTGTATACGTACTGGATTCCGCAAGGCACGCCACACATGGCTCGATTGCTGGATGCGTTTGGTATTAACTCGTGGATACGATTGACGAACAAAGTATATAACCCTGATTCACCTAACATTACCGTTCAGGAATTGGTTGACGGATGGTACAACAGCGCCCAGGGTGATCCACATATGGGACGGCTTGATTATGTCTGCGGCAATCTGGGTATTCCTTACTTTGTCACTGAAGTCGGTGTTCGTCCGTACACGGGAGCGCTCAGTACGATGGAGAGCGGACAGGTGCCTTCGGGTGATCTTAATTACGATGTCCAGGGGCTATTGTACCGGTCGGTCTTTGCTGGTCTAGCGAGTTCAGCCCGATGTATTGGTGTCTCGATCTGGCATGTTCATGAGCCATTCAATTACTTCAAGCGATCAAGTCCACATATTTTTGCCGGTGAGTTGGCAATTCGTGAAGCATATAACGCCTAGCTCCTTTACACTTTACAGGTGCATAAGCGTAATGGTATTCTTTTAATAATAGTTTAAAGAGAGGAAAAGTCATGGCACGCTTACCACAGCCCGGGTCTGATGCTGGTGAATGGGGACAGCTTTTAAATGACTTTTTATCAGTCACACACTCCCCGGATGGATTACTAAAAAATGGGGTGATTACACCGTCGCATTTAAGCGGTGTGGCTCCTGTTCCAGGCCAAGTTCTGACGGCTGATGGTGCGAACTTTACCTGGTCGACGCCAGTCTCTGGTGCTGAGCCGGTGCCTGATGCGACAACATCAGCAAAAGGGCTGGTTCGTCTGAGCGGCGACCTGGCTGGTGATGCGCTAGCGCCTCAGGTTGCGAATGGAAAAATCACCGGTGGACAAAATGGTCATATTGCACTTGGCACGATCGTCAATGCGAATATCCATTCGACAGCTGCGATTTCAAAAAGTAAATTAGCACCGCTTGCGATTACAAACAGTGATGTTAGTAACACAGCGAATATTGCTCAGAGCAAAATCCTCAACTTGGAATCGACATTGAATGCCAAAGCAGGCTTGGCGCACACCCATAACATTGAAGATATTACCAACCTTCAGTTAACGCTTGATGCGCTCGATACGGCGATCCAGCCACGATCAATCAGTGATATTACGAACCTCCAAGCGGCGCTTGATGCCCGAGCTCCATTGGCGCATACTCACAACGCTGCACAGATTACAAACTTCCGCAGTACGGTCGCTGATGTAATTGGGGATAAAGTCCAAGCTGGTTCTAACGTTTCAGTTGATTACGATGATGCAACTGGTATCACGACAATTTCTTCAGTTGGAAGTGGAAGCCCCGGTACTCCAAGCACCAGCGTCCTATCTGTCGCTGGTCGTACTGGCGACGTCGTATTGAATGCAAGTGACATTGCTTCAGGAACATTCAGTACGAATCGCATTCCTGATATGTCGGCAGCTAAAATTACGAGCGGCAAAATTGATGTCGATGTTTTGCCTACTGGAACGAGCGCTACGACTGTCGCGCTTGGTAATCACACTCACTCTGGCTACGCTACCTCGTCTCATACCCATAGCGCATCCGCTATTACAAGCGGAACGCTCTCTATTGATCGTATTCCGGTTGGAACAAGTGCTTCGACGGTTGCGGCCGGTAATCACACTCACTCTGACTACGCGCCGTCTGGCCACAATCACGATGATCGATATTACACGCAGAGTGAAGCGAACTCATTGTTAAGTGACAAAATAGATAAAGATCAAAAAGGTGTCGCAAGTGGATTGGCAAGTCTTGGCAGTGATGGAAAAATTCCAACCAGTCAGCTCCCTGCGCTTGCGATCAACAATACATTCACCGTTTCAAGCCAATCGTCGATGCTTGCATTGACTGCGCAGCGCGGTGATATCGCTATCCGTACCGACTTAGGAAAGTCATATATTCTTTCAGCGGACGCGCCGGCAACGCTTGGTAACTGGAAAGAGCTCATTGCAAACCCTGCCCTCGATGCAGCAACAACCAGCGCCGCTGGTGTAGTTGAACTGGCGACGAACTCTGAAGCGGTTGCTGGAACGAGTACGACTCGTGTTATTACAGCCTCTGCGCTGACTGCAGCGCTGAACGCAGCAGGCAATACGGTGACGGTTCTCAGTGGTTCTCAGGCGGTTCCGAGTGGAACGCCAAAGGGCTTAATTATTCGACTTTAATTCGTCGTCGCATCGAGCTGCGCAATAACCCCGAGTAATTTGCTTGGGGTTATTTCAGCTTTAATGAGATATCCGTTCGCATGCTGCTCCATGCCAGCACGGGTGTCGTCGTCTTGTTCAAAATTAGTCAAGATAAGTACTTTCGTTTGAGGAATGAGGTCTTCATCGCCACCTCGAAGTGCTTTGAGGATGTCAGTGCCGCGGCGCTCCGGTAACATCACATCGAGCAGTATAAGGTCATATGCTTTGTTACGGGCCGCGATCAGACCGTCATTACCGTCGATCATCCAGTCAACGTCGTAGTCTGCTTTTTTGAGGCTACGAACGTACATTTCACCAATGAATCGGTCATCTTCGATAATAAGAATTGTTTTAATAGCCATACGTTATCCTCTGTACATTGAATGATTAGTGATGAAGTCTTTTCCTTGCTCGATGAATATCTCGTTGCTGTTGTCCGATGATCGGAGCTTGTCTGCCACTGACTGATAGGTTGGAATACTGACAACGAACGTTGACCCCAGTCCTTCTTCGCTTCGGACACTAATTGACCCACCATGAGACTCGACGATTGCTTTTGAGATATATAAGCCGATACCACTGCCGGCTACTGCTTCACGTGATCGGTGTGATCGGTAAAACTTTTGGAAAAGATTGCTGACGACATTACCGGGCATACCGATACCGTGGTCTTCGACTGAAATCTCAACAGTGTCGCCTTTGACAGATCCAGATACGTGGATTGCTGTGCCTTCGTTGCTATACTTGATCGCATTGTCAACGAGGTTACCAAAGACTTCACTTAGGCTATTCGGGTCGGCAGCAATGGTCGGAAGGTCTTTTGGAATATCGACGGTGAGCAATCGACCCTGTGCTGATGCTCGCATCGACATGTCGTCACTGATCATGTCATAGATACTGTAAGCGGTAGTTTCGGTGAGGTGCATTTTTAGGTGTCGTCGGTCGTAGCGGGACGTGTTGAGAATATTGTTGATATATCCGGATAGGCGGTTAGCCGATACGGTGAGGCGATGAAATAGCTCGACTTGATCGTCGGCCAGGGTTGAGCCTAATTCATCTTGGAGGACGTCGAGGTAGCCTCGAATAACGGTTATAGGTCCACGCAGTTCATGGGCGGCAAAAGCGATAAAGTCGAGATCTTGTTCGCTCGTGATATAGTTTGCTGTCTGGTCAACGATCGCTAAGATAACTTCGTTGGCTGCGCCTTTTTCGTATGAAGCGTGAACATCAAAGAGTCGACGGCCTTCCTGGTCTGGCAATTTGTTTGCAATACGGTGCCAGGTTTTTTCAGCATGAACAGATGATTGTTCACATTCTCTGAGCCATTTCTCAAGCGTATCGTCTTCGGGGAAAAGTAATCCTAGCTTTTGTTTCCCGGCCTGATCGATATCGACAGGTGCCGGGGTGTTCGAGAAAACAATATCTCCGCGACTATCAAGAACAACAAACCCGCATGATGTTTGATTAAGGGCAACTTCGACGGCTGACGCTTTCTTTGATGTCGTTACCTTTTTATTATCATGAGAAGCAAGTTGGTAGATTGTCTGCAAGATATCTTTGAAGCCGCTACGTTCAAACTGACGGTCGTTTGGGTTCGGCGGTGTTGTCGCAGTTCGTTCGCCCGAGACATGGACGACGGCCGCTAGCATGTCCTGCAGTGGACGCGAGATAAAAGAGTACAAAAGGATTGAAACGACTGCGCCGAGGATACAGAACGCACCAAGGATACTGAGCGTCGCCGGAAGACTATGTGAGGTAAATCCGGTAACAAAGAACAGACCGGCAATCAGGCCGATAGCGACGAGTTGCATGATGATGATCAGCAAAACGATGCGGCGTGAATAATACTGCCAGAAATCTTTTGCGAAGCGAGGTTGGGGCTGGCTCACTGCCAGGTTACTCCACCGCTACCCGCTGGAACGGCGGTAATCCAGGTTTGTCCACGAGCGAGTGGCGTGTCTTTGCCGTCAGCATCAGTAAAGGTAATTTGGTCGGCACGACTCTTTTTCGTCCATGTGACTTGCTGGACTGTGCCATCCTGGAATATGGTTGCTTTGCCGGAACCGATCGTATTAATTTGTTCACGGTAGCCATCTTCCATCACTCGGCTTTGGGGGACTTCCATGACGATAACGACACGAGGAGCGATCTGGCCGGCTTCACGGTCTAGGTGTGGAGCGCCGGCTTGGGAGCGCATATAGAGGTTGGTGGCTGCGTCGTAGACGTAGCTGCTGTTGTAGAGCGGGCTGCTCATCGTTACAGCTATTGAGCTGGCGGCGACGGTATCGGCTTTCGTACTGTCTTTACGTGTAAAGCCGGTAAACTGCGAGTTTGTGTAGCCTTTTTGGACGTTGAGAGCATCGAGTCGCTCAAAGTTGGTATAGACGTTGTGTGGTGCCGCCCGATCAGTTGCCCGCCAGTAGCTGCCAGCGTTAAAGAACTGATCGATATCGCGGTAGTTACCGTTGCGGACCTCGGCGAGTGCGGCTGCGCTTCCACCGATGTGAGCGACGCTAGCGTTAAACGCGGCGACCCAGTCGACGTAATACATACGGACACTGCGAACTGGTCCGACAAGTTGCGGTTTTTCTTGTTGGTAGAGTGCGAGGAATCGAGTAATTCCACCTTCGGCGATGGCCTCAAAAACAACGCCGCTATCTTTCAAACCGGATTGCGGTCGAGCATCTGGGCTGTTTTCAATCATGATGCCGGTGACGGCTTGTGTGGTCGCCGCCTGGTCTTTGACTTCGTTGCCAGTCAAAAGTGAATAGTATTTTGGTGCTGGCTCGGCTGATTTGGCGGGTTCGGTCGTTGCGACACTACTTTTATTGGCGGGCTTTTGATAAAAGTACAGCGCCGTTGCAGCGCCGGCTGCAATGATTGCGACGAGGATAATGCTGATAATAACGGCGAGCTTTTTGTGGTTTTTGACCCACCATTTGAAACGTTGGAGTATATTTATTTTTGTATTCATAGCTTAAGCAGTATTATACCAGCTTTCAGCTAAAGTACACACCGATCATTTATGGTCGGAGTGCGGTCAATGTTTCGTTGAGACGGTCGATAACTTCCGCTTTACCAAGAACAGCGAGCGTGTCATGAAGGGCTGGGCTGAACGGTGCCCATGAGACAGCAAGACGGATCAAGCTGAATAAAATACCTGGCTTTTGTCCAGTTGTTTCAAGAAGCTGGTTTAGTGCGGCCTGGAGTCCGTGTGAGGTAAAGTCGGCTGTTTCAAAAGTTGCCTGGGCCGCACCAAGGAGCGACACGATTTCGTCGTGCGAAAGCTTCTTTAGCTGTTTGTTGTCGCTAATCATATCCAGGTTGACGACTGGTCGTTCAAAGAAGTAGCTGGTAAGCAACGGAAGGTCTGTTAACGTTTTTAATCGATCGTGGACTAATGCTAATAATTCACGTTTATATTCTTCAGTCGCGCTCTTCGCGCTTTCTGGCCAAAAGGTTTTGACTCGTTCTGACAAATCATCAACTGATAGTGATCGAATGTGCTGTCCATTCATCCACTCAAGCCGCTTCTCATCAAACCGAGCGCCACTATGCTGCACGCGATCAAGGCTGAACTTGCTGATTAATTCTTCGACAGTAAAGATCTCTTGTTCGGTACCATCGTTCCAGCCGAGGCTAGCTATAAAATTGAGCATCGTCTCAGGAAGATAGCCGTCTTTCAGGTAATCAAGAACGTCTTTCGCACCATCTCGTTTACCAAGTTTCTTGTTGCCACTTTCAGCCATGATGTGCGGCATCGTCGCAAAAATCGGACGATCGAGATTCAGCGCCTCGTAAAGATTAAGGTAGTTTGGCATACTTGCAATGAATTCCTGCCCACGAATAACGTGACTAACCTTCATCTCGGCGTCATCGACAATATGGGCAAAATTATACGTTGGGAACCCATCAGATTTTATCAAAATAAAGTCGTCAATGACTTCAGGACCGGTCGAAAGGTCACCCATGACTTCATCGTGCCATTGATATGCCTTCGGGTCTGATTTGAAACGAAGCGGTTGTGAGCCATCCCA
>CAJYIP010000016.1 GCA_913775275.1 Patescibacteria group bacterium
GTTGCGATGAAACCGCTGCGTCCGTCGTTGAAGATGGCCGTCGAGTTCTTTCCCATGTCGTGCATTCACAAATTGATATTCATGCTCAGTACGGTGGTGTCGTACCTGAAGTAGCGGCGCGAAGCCATATTGAGGTCATTAACCCGGTCATTGAACAGGCGTTGTCGGAGGCCCATCTCAGCTGGGACGACATCGATGCCATTGCCGTGACCTACGCACCTGGATTGATTGGATCTTTACTGGTCGGTTCATTAGCAGGACGAACACTGGCCATGGTTCACAACAAGCCGCTCTACCCTATCCACCACGTCGAAGCTCACGTCTACGCGAACTTTATTGTTGACCAGGCTAACGGCCTTGATCTTACCCTGCCGAATGAGCAACCGGCATTCCCAATGCTTGCATTGATCGTCAGTGGCGGGCACAGCCAACTCGTCCTTTTTAAAAATCATGGGGACTATGAACTCCTCGGTCAAACACAAGATGATGCCGTCGGTGAAGCCTTCGATAAAGTAGCTAAAATACTTGGCCTCCCCTACCCCGGCGGTCCATCAGTTGCAAACGCTGCGATGTCCGGTGATGACCACGCATACACCCTTCCAAAAGCAAAACTCCAAGGAAAATATGACTTTAGCTTCTCGGGCCTTAAGACAGCCGTTCTGCGAGCTGTTCAACGTGAAGTGGGTGTTGATGTTAGTTTCCCCTCTAATCAACTCGCAGAGCGTCTAAACGACGTCCAGAAAGCAAACTTTGCAGCAAGCTTTCAGCGAACTGCTATCGAAACACTGGTCGACAAAGCAGAAAAGGCTTTTCGTGACTACAATCCAGGTTCGGTTGTTATCGCAGGTGGCGTAGCTGCCAATCAGGAACTACGACATCAATTATCGGCTCGATTGCCACTCCCTATCAGCTATGCACCAATGTCACTTTGTACCGACAACGGTGTCATGATCGCAGCGCTTGGCTACTATGTCGCGCAGCATGTCGCCCCTACCCCACCGCAAGAACTTCGCGTCATACCTAGTCTCTCTATGACAAAGACGGCCTGGAACCAGACCGAATCCGACGCAGACGCTGTAGTATCTTCTTCGCTTTAGGCAAAACTTTTACCCATAGTGGGTACAATGGCGACAATGGTCGGTCAACAGTATCGGCAAATGTATAGGTTTCCTTTGACCACCCCTGTTTAAATAACGAGACTCCGCCAGAAATCATTCCTCCAAAATCGTATTCCCCTACCCCATATCGTTTCATCGTTTCGATTGCATGCCATTTCAGCGCGTAATTTGCGCGCAATCGCTGCCCCACTTCCGATACCCCACCATATAGTTCATAGGCTGTCGCAGCTGTGACACCAAGCCACAAAAATGCAACGATCTTGCCGTCATATTCGGCAGCGTACACAACAGAGTGCTCCCCCATTTTGTCTGCAACGTCATGGTAATACATTTCCTCGTGAATATTAAAACCAGCCCGAACCGCCGTTTCTCGATATATTTTCAAACAGGTATTAATATCGGATTCAGAAGAAACTTTTCGTATCTTCACGCCGTCGCTAACTGATTTACGAATATATTGTCTTGTTTTTTTTGCCATCTGAGCTTGCATATCATCAGTGGAATGGCTCAAATTAAGCATAATCGTTTCACGTGAAAGGATGCTTACAGAGGTCGACCTAAATTTCTTAAGCATGAGCATTTCACGTGAATTGTTTTCTACAGTTAAAGACACGCTTTTGTAGTTTTCTTTCAGAACACGAGCAGCCTCGTCCAAAAGAGCAGGGAAGTGAGCCACATCCCCGACTGGACCCCGCGAAACATAGCCAAATGAATGAAATAATACACCAAGCGGACGTATCATCACCTGGACAGCTGCAACGATCGACTCGCCATCACGGGCCACCAATCGCTCAGCTTTCCAGCCATGAGCGACCTTTACCTCGCCCCACCCCCATAACTGAAACGGATGACCGCCATTATCGAGAATATAGTCGTCCCATTCTTGTTGGTCTTTACACGTTTCTACCATAATCATTTCTCTATTATAAATGAGAAGAAGGCAGGTGATAGAATAGAATTATGAAACAGAAAGCAGTACGCCTTATTCGTCGCCTCTTACCAGAGAGCAGCATCCATACTCTTGAAGAAACGTATCGAAAAGGACGCTCGTATATAACAAGTGCTCGCTACGGACACCCAGCACGAAACCTAAAGGTCATAGCCGTCACAGGCACAAACGGCAAAACAACGACAATAAACTATCTGAATGAAATCCTCAAAGCGAATGGCTTCATGACGGCCCTCTTCTCGACTGCCGTCATCGAGATAGGGGGTACTCGTCATATTAACGACCTTAATGCAACCGTAGGAACAACGGATCGCATGTTTAAGTTCTTCAAACAAGCAAAAGAACAACATGTCGATTATGTCCTTCTCGAAGCAACCAGTCATGCCTTAGATCAACACAAATTCGACGCCGTTC
>CAJYIP010000017.1 GCA_913775275.1 Patescibacteria group bacterium
CACAATCATCACGTTACCAGATGGACTAAAAGACCCAGATGAAGTGATCCAGAAAGATCCTGCACTCTGGCAGCAGGCGATTGATTCAGCCGTCCCGGCCGTCGACTGGATTCTCGAGCAATACTCAAAACGCGAAGACTTATCGACAGCCTCTGGCAAGCGTACGTTTACGACCGCAGCGCTAACGGTTGTGCGTGCGCTCAATGATCCAGTTGAACAAGAGCATTATGTACAAAAAATTTCTACGTTCACCGACTCTTCGATTGAAGCGCTTAAGGATAAACTAGCCGGTGTTATAGAAGACGCACCAAAGCCATTAAAGCAGTCGGTCACGCAGGCTGACCCAGTCAAAGCCGACGGAACATCATATCAGGACAATCTCTTAGCCGTTGCCGCCATTGAACCTGCCGTTCGTGAGCTCTTTCGCGATGTATCGTCAGACATGATAGAGACAGAAGAGCGCCAAGCTTTCGTAGAATACCTGAAATCACATGACGAGCCGCTAAACGATGCGCCGGTTGAATTGCAAAATATCGCTACCTATGTCAAAATAGTATTATTGAAGGCCGATACACGATACGGGCAATGGAACAGTGATGATCGCTATTTCGAAGCCGCCCGACTGATCCGCCAACTTATAACCGAACACAAGCAACAAAAAAAACAAGAATTGATCAACGCGCTACGAACCGCCGAAGACAGTGGTCAGGACGATACTGCAACAGAAATTCGTCAGCAGCTCAACGAACTTATTAAGGAGACATCCAATGCCAAGAAGTAAAAAAACCGACAAGCCATCCGAAGAAGCTATCGCTCTTGACGAAGAGATTATTGCTGAAGATGTCGTACCGACTGAAGACCCAATAACGATTGACGTCGAAGGGCCTGCACTCGAAGATCTCGAAGAAGAAGTCGAGAATGACGAAGATCTTTTGAGCCAAGAACAGTATTTTGATGACGCCAGTGATGACAGTGTTCGTCTCTACCTCCGTGAAATAGGTAAAATCCCACTTCTTAACGCCGAAGAAGAATTAGCGCTTGCGCAACGTGTTGTTGCCGGTGAAAAGAAAGCAAAAGACAAGATGGCTGAAGCGAACATGCGACTCGTCGTTTCGATTGCAAAACGCTATAGCGGCCGTGGCCTCGATTTCCTCGACCTTATTCAAGAGGGTAATACCGGTCTCCTCCGCGCCGTTGAAAAGTTTGATCCGGATAAGGGATTCAAATTCTCAACCTATGCAACATGGTGGATCCGTCAAGCAATTACCCGTGCAATTGCCGATCAGGCCCGTACTATTCGTATCCCAGTCCACATGGTTGAAACCATCAATAAGCTGCTTCGTACGCAACGTCGTATGACACAGGAACTCAACCGCGAACCAAGCATCGAAGAACTTGCGAAAGAACTCGAAATGGAACCGGAAAAAGTCGAATACGTCATGAAAATCAAGCAAGATATTACCTCACTCGACGCCGGTGTTGGACGTGATGGTGATGGCGATGATGACTCAGTCCTACGTGACTTTATCGAAGATGAAGACTCGGCAACACCTGAAGAGTCTGCTGCTTCACAGCTCTTGAAAGAACAAGTCCAAGCTATCCTCTCAAGCCTTTCGGATCGTGAGCAAAAGATCATCAAAATGCGTTTCGGTCTCGATAACGGAAAGAGTCACACACTTGAAGAGGTGGGACAGGAATTTGCCGTCACACGTGAACGAATTCGCCAGATCGAAGCTAAAGCGCTTGCGAAACTGCGCAAGCACAAAGACTCGAAGAAGCTTCACGAATACCTGAGCTAGATTGACTTTTTAATACATTTATGCTAATATACTGTCACTTATGACAGTATCAAGAGAACATCAGTCAACTCCTGAAAATAGCATCGAGACGCGCATCAATTTTATTGATGCAATGATTCAGCGTAAGCAGTCAGAACTAGCGGTTATGCAGCCGATCCTGCAATCACTGCTAGAAAAGCGGCATCAACAATTTGAAATGCCACGTACAATGTTCGTTGACGAGCTTGCGATAGCTGATCAGTTATATGCCGATCCTACCTATAACGATACGTTCATTTTTGGTAATCACATTGTTGATGAGAGCGGTCAGCCAAAAGGTGGTGACTTGAATGCCCGTAATGGTGGTGAAAGTTATAGTGATGTCGAAGCATATGATTCGGAAAACGAATACAGTCAGGCGATTTTAAACGCAGCACAACGCCTTGGTTTTGTTCTTAATGCGTTTCCTGATCAGCCAACTGAAGAGATCGACCAGTTCCTTGGTATTGCTGATAGTAATCTTGAAAAAATCTACACGCCAGTTCAAGCAGTTATTGTTCCGACAGCTCGAGGCTTGTCTAATCCTATGCGTATTCGCAGTGCAATTCGTGATATTGAGCAAGGAAAAGTAGATACAAAGCTACTCATCATCGCTTCCTGTGAGCGACCAGTTGACGAAAAAGAGCGTGAGCTCATGGATGCGAAAAACCTTCACTATGGGACGACTGAATATGGTTCCGCAATTGCCGCATTGAACGATGTTGTCGGCCTTACTATTGACGAGGAAGCAAGTGTGCCATTTGAACTGACGAATGCACCTCATCTCCAAGCGGGAAGAATGGTGGAAACAACCATCCCTTTGGGTGAAAAAGATCTACGCGTCGTTGTTTTATCGGCTCCTTTTGATAGTGAACGTGTGACCGGTCGTGATCAAGCAGGTAACATTATGAAGCAAAACAGGGCGAGTACGTTAGATAACTTTAATGCAGCACTTGAATATCTTCCCGAAGAGGAAGGTGACGTCGTTGTTGAATCGCACGATACCTGGATTCAGAGTCAGGCAGAAGTTGCTGAGCAATACATCGGCGTCAAAGGCAAAAATGTTATTCCGGCTGGACCACATAAACTAGATCGATTGAAAAAGATTGATGGAAAAATCGTGCTTAACGAACCTGGTCAAGTTGTCGACGAAATCGCGAAGACGTTTGCATTTAAAGTGCAGACAATTCAGATGCTCGAAAATGCGAAACAGGAACTAATCGCGAAACGATAAGTCTGCAACAATGCGATCAATCTGACGGTGATAGTGTTCGACATCACCGTCATTTTGTATGTAGTAATCGGCGATGGCGATTGGGCCACCTTTTTCGAGGTTTTCGATTTCGGCGTAGTCACGGGCGTTAGCTTCGTGGGCGTCCAGCGGCCGAACAGGGCGATGCGCTAGTCGGTGATAGCGAAGGGCTTTAGGCGCAACCGTTGCGACAACAGTTAATTCACCCGGAAACTCGTGTTTCAAGGCGCGGTATTCAGTCCATGTGTAGAGACCGTCGGCGACGATATGATGCTGTCCGGCAGCAGAGAGGTCATGAATCTGCTTGATGATCCGTTTGACGATAAAGTCTTTGCCTTCACGGGCGCGCAAGTCTTCACGGAAAGCCCGTTCGTTTGCTTCGGTATGTTCAAGGCCTGCTTCGTCCATGGCATTCAAGACGACACCCCCAAAATATACTTTCGGGAAGCCTAAGTCGGTGAGATAATCGACGGCAGTACTTTTTCCAGATCCAGACAGGCCGACGAGCGCGATGATTTTGAGGTTGGGGTGATGTGTCATGTGTTTAGTATAGCTTATGGTTGCCAGGGGATCGAGAATCACTTACTATTACCAGTAATTAAGGACAGGGAATATGCTATGACGGATGAGCGCGCTGGGTGGCTAACTGATATTGAACGACAGGTAGTAGAACGGCCAACGTTAAGTCTCGGCGCAAAAACGCTATATAGACTTGAGCAGTTAAGTACCATTCTCTATGGTGACGGCGGAGGTCAACTTGCGGAATCGGTGCGAAAGGCTGATGAAAAAACACTGCGTGCAATACGCAGGTCAGCCAGTAAACTTCTTGATGCACTAGACATATTACCCAGAGAGGATGTAGCGTCGACAGAGTTACTCGACAAGGAAATTCGCGACACCGGTGATGCTGATCGGTTTGGTGTCGAAGACGAAGTTGTATTCGAAGCAATTCATGGCGAAAATTTCATTGGTCAAGATCAGGAAGTGTTACCTGAGCTCAGAAGCTCGGAAGACGAAGATCAAAATGAAACGAATGACG
Source organism: Patescibacteria group bacterium (assembly GCA_913775275.1). Taxonomy (GTDB): domain Bacteria; phylum Patescibacteriota; class Saccharimonadia; order Saccharimonadales; family Saccharimonadaceae; genus Microsaccharimonas. The sequence continues at coordinate 4,109 of CAJYIP010000017.1, forward strand.
AAAACGAAGCGCTGCACCCAAATGCCTTGAAGTTCTTAAGGAGAGTTTTTGAAGTTGATGACTCGCTCGAACTTACGCAGAAAGATATCAGCCATTTAACTCATTTCTTGATGCATGCCCGTGGCGCCATGGGGCCTCGTACGAAGCTGGATTATCGACAACTGATAGCAGGTAATTTGCAAGGGTTGTCGCATAGTGAAATCGCAAAGATTATCGGCTCGACTCCTCAGTCGACGACGGTTGCTGCGATGAACTTTATGAAAGCTGTTCTTGAAAACCAGGGTGGTATTAAAAAGTTGGAACGGAGAGAAGAATGGGGGTTTCGAGTAGGAACTACTGCACCTATTAAGGGTGCTTCTCAGGCTCCTGTTCCACATCCACCTAAAGTCCGTTTAGCCGTAAACACAGACGTAGTAACAGCACGTAAGGATAATGAAGCGCAGGAGGATGTACTTTCACTAAACCTCGATATCATTACTCAAGCCGTTGAATCACCAAACCTCATTTCACCAAACGAATGGGCTGAAGCTGCACGATCGGCGGTTCTTACGCTTGCTCAGCGTCATGGATTTACAGCCGATGAATCAATGAGCCTATGGGATAGGGTGCATTTTGATGATGCTAATCGCTATGCTCAGCCAGTCAACCAGCAAATTCAGAAGGTGATGGGTGAAATGGCTAAAGTCTTCATTCAGCGTTCAAAAGAGCGGATAACTGACCCGGGCCTAGCACGTGAAAATGTCGGGATACGAGTACTGGTTGTTGCGAATGGCGATGGACTGGGGAACCTTGACGTTGCGTACGAAAAAATGGGACGTATCAAGAATAACAAATATCAACACGAACTCACTCGTCACCTTGCGCAGCGCCATGTTGTGAACGGTGTGGTGGCACTCTTGCGATAATGATATGAGTGAAGTCGTAAGAAATGTGGATACATACGCACTTTCTGTTGATCAGGCAATCTTAATGACATCATGGCTGCCTGATTATCTTCATGGTGTCATTGATCAACCTGGGTATCTGCCTCATATAACTGTGGGGCGTTTAAAACTTCTATTAGGCGAAGGTGATCCAATAAAGCATATGCAAGTTGTTCGTGATAGCATAATGATCTTGGAACCAGAACATCAGGAAAATCTATTTTCGTATTTTGCCGGTTTTCCTCTTCAGGCACTTGACGTAGTACTCAGTGGTGAAACGCCTCTGGAAGAGTCATTAATTTGCTATCAAGAATACATTTCTCAGACTAAACCAGTAGTAGAGCGGCCGACGTCGGCAGACAAGACTTCGTCTCTTATATCAACAATGGCGCGACGTGCTCTTTCAACAAAAATCCATGAACCTAAAATTGTTCGGTCTCAACCGCCAGTGCAGCGGTTCGGATCAGATAGTTCAGAGGAGCCTCTTGATTGGATGAGTGATGCATTATGCACGCAGGTTGATCCTGAACCTTTCTTTCCCGAAAAAGGCGGCTCAACGAGGAGTGCAAAATCGATTTGTGCAAATTGTATTGTCGCTGATAAGTGCCTAGATTATGCATTACAAAATGATGAAAAGTTTGGCATATGGGGTGGTTTGAGTGAGCGTGAAAGAGCAAAGTTGAAGAAGGCAAGGACATAGCATGGAGGGATATAGAAAGATATTAGAGTCTCAGCGGACACTCATCGATACGCAAATCCGATGGGCTGTTGAATCAATGACAGATAAACCTGATGCATCTGGAGATGATTGGCGTGCAGCAGCACTTTGTCAGAAGCTTGATCCTGAACTATTCGACGATACTTACAGAAACAACCCGCAAATTGAAATGGCGAAAATAGCCTGTGGTGTTTGTCTTGTGAGTGATCAGTGCTTAAACTATGCACTCAAGTCGAATGAAAACGCACTTATTTATGGTGGCTTGACGTCGAAAGAGCGTAGGGCGCTTCGACGAAAAATGAACCGCTCTCTTCGCTGAATAACAGATGATATACTAAGATCATGAAACGCCTGGCAGTCATCGACGGAAAATCAGTCTTTTATCGCGGTTATTATGCGATGCCGAACTTGGCGTTGCCGGATGGGACACCGACAGGTGGCGTGTTTGGCTTTGCTTCAATTGCGATCGAACTGATCAAGAAGCTTGAACCGGACTATGTTGCGGTTGCTTGGGATATTAAGGGAACGAGTGCTGCGAAGCGTTTAGAGATATTTGATGGCTACAAGGCCGGTCGGACGAGGCCGTCGGATGATTTTTATGCACAGCTGCCGATTCTACGCGAAGTTCTCGATGCATTTAATTGGCCACTATACGAGCTTGATCAGTATGAGGCAGATGACATTATGGGAACGTTTGCGGCCCAAGCGAAGACCGAGGGTGTGGAGGCATGTTTAATCACTGGTGACTACGACTTGCTTCAGTTGATCGATGATAGTACGAAGGTGTACATTACTCGCACCGGTAGCACTGATTTGGTGCGCTATGATGACGAAGCATTCGAAGAAAAGTATGGGGTTAAAGTCTCTCAATTCGTCGACTACAAAGCATTGGTGGGGGATAGTAGCGATAACATTCCTGGTGTGCCGAAGATTGGACCAAAAGCAGCGCAGACGTTACTGACTGCCTATAACGATCTCGATGGTATTTACGATCATGTCGATGAGTTGAAGGGAGCGCAACAAAAGAACATGATTGCAGGTAAGGAATCTGCATACATGAGTCAGAAGCTAGCTGGCATTTTCTGCGATGCACCGATCTCGATTGATTGGGAGGCGACCAGTATCGAGCGAACAAGGGTTGATGCAATTCTCGATGTCCTGCATAAATACGAATTTAATTCTTTGATTTCTCGCCTTCCGAAACACATGAAGCTCGGCGATGAGGTTGTTGAAGTCGCTGAAGTGACGCCCGATATACAACCGCTAACGCTCAAGCCGTGGCCGGAGATGCTAGCGATTGATGGACCTGTTCTTGTTGCTGTCGCTGATGATGTCCTGTGGGTATCGCTTGATCGCCGCAATGTCCACACGGCAAGTATTAGTGATGTTTCGAAGAGCGTGTGGCAGGCGCTCCAGCTCGCAACCGTTATTTCATATGACGTCAAATCGCTGTATCACGCTTTGGCTGATCACGATGTTTCGGTACAGTTCTCTGATGTCCATGATTTACGCCAAGGTGCGTTCTTGATTGATCCGTTGGCTCGTGATCGTTCTCTTGCAACACTGGCTGGAACTGACGAAGCTGAACCAGAGAGACTGCTCGCCGGGTTATGGTTGGCGTACGACGCTCAAATTACCGCTTTTGAAAAAGAGCCAAAGGTCGCGAGCGTTGCCCGAAAATTCGATTTCCCCCTCACATACACCTTATTCAAGATTGAACGTCGGGGGGTGTTAATAGATCCGGCAACGTTCGCAACGATGAGTGACGAACTGGGTGCGAAACATACGCAACTCGAACAAGAAATGTATACAATGGCTGGCTATGAATTTAATATCGGTAGTCCGAGTCAATTATCGGAGGTGTTATTTACCAAATTACAGCTTCCGACGACAGGCATAAAACGTGGCAAGACAGGGTTTAGTACCGGCCAGGCAGAGCTTGATAAGCTTCGAGGGCTTCATCCAATTATCGAATTGATTGAACAGACCCGAGAGCTGGCAAAGCTAAAAAATACGTATACCGATGCGTTGCCGAAACTTGCCGATGACCATAACCGATTGCACACAACTTTCAACCAAGACGTCGCTGCGACCGGTCGCCTCAGTAGTACAAATCCGAACCTCCAGAATATTCCAATCCGTACTGAACTGGGTCGAAAGATTCGCCAGGCATTCATCGCAGACGGCGACAAAGTGCTCGTTAGTGCCGACTATTCACAATTCGAGCTTCGTCTCGCGGCTATATTAGCGGGTGATGAGAGTCTGGTAAATGATTTTAACGGTGACGTCGACATCCACACCAAAACAGCCAGTGAAGTATACGGTATTCCGATGGATGCTGTGACGAAGGATCAACGTCGCGATGCGAAAGTCATTAACTTTGGCGTTCTCTATGGTATGAGTCCGCATGGGTTAGCGGCTAATACTGGTATGAGTTTCGCGCAGGCCCGGGACTTTATTGATCAGTATTTTACACTTCGTGCACCAATCCGCAGCTTCATTGATCATACGTTGGAAAAGGCGCGTACTGATGGATATGTTGAGACCCATTACGGCCGCCGAAGACCAACACCGGATATCACGAGTTCTAATTTTATGGTCCGCGCAGGAGCGGAACGTGCTGCAGCAAACATGCCGATCCAAGGTACCGAAGCTGACCTGATGAAGCTTGCAATGCTAAAAGTTGATGAGCAACTTGGTGATCTCGGTGAACAGGTGCTTCAGATTCACGACAGCATCTTAGTTGAATGTCCGGCCGAAAATGGCGATACAGTTGCCGCATTACTCAAAGACGTGATGGAGAACATTGCGCCTGACCTCGATATCAAACTGAAAGTCGATGTACACATCGGAATGAACTGGGGTGAGTTGTAGTGAATGAGAAACTTTGTGTATGTAGAATCTGCGACTAGCAATGATTAAGGCTGTCGTTTTCGATTGTTTCGGAGTCATGCTGTCAGTGCGCAGTGAGCGTAACGAAGCAATGATTGACTTTGTTCGCAGACTGAAGAGTGATTATAAAACAGGTCTTTTAAGCAATGTTAGTGGTCGCGATGCGCTCGATGAGCGGTTTCAGCCGCATGAACTGGATGAGCTTTTTGACACGGTAATAGCTTCTGGCGATGTCAGTCTCGAAAAACCCGATGCTGCTATTTATGAGCTCGCTGCAGCGCAGCTCGACGTTGCACCAAATGAGTGTTTGTTCATCGATGATATTGCATTGTTCTGCCGCGGGGCAGAGCGTGTAGGGATGCAATCGCTCGAATGCCAAGACATAACAGATACGATAAAAGAGATACAAGAAAAGGTAGGACGACACTATGGAGATTAAAATCAAAAAACTTAAACAAAACGCTATATTACCAGCCTACCAGACGACTCACGCTGCCGCTATGGACGTTCACGCATGCTTAAATAAATCACTGGTTGTCGAGCCGTTCGAACGTTGTATGGTACCGACAGGGCTGGCTTTTGATCTACCGGAAGGTACGGAGATGCAGGTACGAGCACGAAGTGGTATGAGCATCAAGCATGGCATGACCCTGGTTAACGGTATCGGCACAATCGATGCCGACTATCGCGGAGAACTGAATATCCTCATGATTAACTTGAGCAAAGAGGCATTTGTTATTGAGCCGGGCATGCGGGTCGCACAATTACTGGTCGCTCGCTACGAAAACGTGCTCTGGAACGAAGTTGATGAAATTTCCATCAGTGAGCGTGGCGTCGGTGGATTTGGTAGCACTGGAATTGACAAGTAACACTAGTCGGACTAAGGTAGACACATGGTTAATTACAAATCTCGACGCATTCTTCCGATCATTCTTGTTGTTGTTATCATTATCATCGCCGTTGCGGCCCTCGTTTCGCTCGCACGTGCGGTCTTTTTCTCCGGTGATAATACCCGCACGACAACGACTGACACCAGCCAGCAGGCACTTGTCAGCACGACCGATGGAAGTCGTGTTGTCATGACAATACGCGGGCCGATCGTCGCCGATGAAGCCTTTAACTCTTACAGTATTTCAGTGAGTCCTTCGCAGCGTAATTTGACTACCTATAAGGGATATCTCGACCAAGTTGTCGAACAGGAAACCTTGGGAAACAACACCGCGGCCTACGAACAATTCGTATATGCATTAGACAAGGCAAAACTGGCCGATGGTCGTCAGCTTGAAGGTAATAGTGATGATGTACGAGGCGTCTGTGCAACCGGCCGTCTGTACGAATTCTCGATCATCAACGGTGGTAATACCGTCAAACGGCTGTGGACATCAACCTGTCGCGGGTCGCGTGGATCACTTGATGGAAGCGTCGACCAATTACGAGACTTATTCACTGCTCAGATTCCAAATGCCAATAACTTTACCCGGAACATTAAACTTTAATCGTGCCAGAGCTGCCTGAGGTTGAAACCGTTCGTCGTGGGCTTGAGTCTTTGATTATTGGAAAAATAATAAAGACGACTCAGCACGATACCGAGAAAAGTTTTCCAAATGCGTCAGCTGACATCGAAGCGTTTCTTTATGGTGCGACTGTTATCGCCATTCGGCGTCGTGCTAAAGTGCTTTTGATCGAGTTATCGACTCAGTACACATTGATGGTTCATTTGAAGATGACGGGTCAAATGGTCTATGTCGGATCTGACTATCGATTCGGTGCCGGACATCCGAATGATAGCTTGGTCAACACATTGCCGGATCGATCAACCCGTGTCACGATCGAATTTACTGATGGATCGCAATTATTTTTTAATGATCAACGAAAGTTTGGCTGGATGAAGCTGCTTCCAACGATCGAAATTCCAAATGTCGATTTCATGAAGAAGGTTGGTCCCGAACCTCTTGAAGCCGACTTTACATCTCAACAGTTTGCAGACAGGTTCACGCGCCGCAAACGAACCACTATCAAAGCTGCGTTGCTTGATCAGTCGGTCGTTGCGGGTGTTGGAAATATCTACGCCGATGAAGCCTTGTGGGGCGCAAAAGTGCACCCGCAACGCTTAGTTCAGACAGTGACCGATCAAGAGTTTGAGTCTATCTATACTGACCTGCGTGCCGTCATGACCTTATCAATTGAAAAGGGTGGATCATCCAATCATACTTATGTAAACGCGGAAGGAAAGCGGGGAAGTTACATGGACTTTGCTCGTGTGTTTCGCCGCGAAGGATTGGCATGTCCGCGTTGTGGAACGACGATCGAAAAACTCCGTGTTGCCGGGAGGGGAACACACATCTGTCCACATTGCCAGGTTGTCTAGGCTATACTAAGACTATGATAACGGTCTTGGTCGGCGAGAATAGTTTTGAAGTGAGCGAAGAGCTTCGTCGGCAGACGGACGGCTTTTCAGGTGAAAGTGAACGCTATGATGGCGAAACACTTGATCATTCGAAGATAGCTGACTTGTTCGGCGGGCAGACACTTTTCTCAGAGGAGCGTCAGATTATTATTCGTGATCTGTCAAAGAATAGTGCACTATGGTCTCAGATGGATACGTTAGTCGATCGTATTGCCGACACAACGCACATTATTCTTGTCGAAGAGAAGCTTGATAAGCGCACGGCAACCTATAAGATGTTCAAGTCAGCCGGTGTATTAAAAGAGTTCCCTGTCTGGGGAGAGAAGGATGTAGCAGCGGCGCAACAATGGCTTATCGCTCGTGCAACTTCGACCGGAGTAACACTTGCTTCGAGCGACGCGCGTTTGATCGTTGAGCGGGTTGGTGTAGGCCAGTGGCAGCTTGCGAGCGCCCTCGATAAACTATCACTCCTTGATTCGATATCCGCCGAGAGTATTCGTGAGCACATCGAGCTGAATCCTAAAGAAAATGTATTCCAATTATTTGAGCTCGCTCTCTCCGGTCGAAAAGATGAACTCCGTGATGTACTGCGAACACTATCTTTGACCGAGGATGGATACATGGTATTTGCATTACTGAGCTCCCAGGCTGTTCAACTGGCAGTCCTGTCGATTGCAAATGATGAGCCTGTTGCGAAAGACTTTGGTATACATCCTTATGTCGCCACAAAACTTGCCACAGCTGCCCGACGTCAGGGGAGGGCGAGCGTTGTGCGGATTATCAATGTATTTGCAAAAGCCGACATACGAATGAAGACAACATCAGCCGATCCGTGGCGGATTGTTGAGACAACACTGCTGTCAATCTAGTTTATAATTCTCTTGTGTCGAAGCCTTGGAACTCAAGCGACCAGCCGGTACGTGTAAATGCAGAAGTGTTGAGGTATAAGTAGAGGACGTTATCACTTGGCATATTCTGAGAAGCTACCTTTTGCTGTCGTATGCGTTGCCATGATGAGGTAGTTGTAATGTTTGCCCCTAGTGAGATCGTTTGATTTTGAGCGCCACCAGTCATAAAGCCATACTCGGCCGTTGTCGCATTGTACGGGCCAATCGACCGTACCCAGTAAGACATCTCATAGGTTTTGCCAGCTGTCACGGCGGCACGGTTAATTCCCGACGATTGTATAACAGACCACCCTGTTGATGCTGTACTGCTATTGGAGAGAATGAGAACGGGTCGGTCTATGTACGGGTCATCCGAAGTACCTGTGCGTGTCGACAGGGCCCGTCCAGTGCCATTTTGAAAGTTCAATCCCCAAGACGAAGAAAAATCAGGCGCTGTTAAAAGGTTGGGCGAGCGGCCGACTTCAGAATTCTGAATGACTTTTCCGCTACATAATCTATTCTGTATGCTGCCCGATGTTGAACTGAATGAATACCCAGTCGCGGGTTTCAATAAAGACTCTGCGTTGATACAATATCCGTTTTGTTCTTCCGATAGCGAAAGGTAGGTGCCTTGAGGTGCCGTGACATTTGCAGGAAGCTGAGTTGCTGTTGCTCCGTCTACTGCTGCCAGGCCCATGGCTGATGCAGCATTGCGAAGGCCTGCCTGTATAGTGCTGGCGCGAGCTCTGTCTTGGATGCCGTTATAGACAACAATTGTGATTGCTGCAAGGATAGCTATCACGACGATAACGACGAGAAGCTCAACGATAGTGAATCCCTGTCGTGATTTTTCTATAAGCATTACCTCTATTCTCGCATATCAATAATTAGTGGTCAATTTAAAACCCCCGGCTGTCCGGGGGTTACTAGCGAGCAGTGTACTACGCTTCTTTTTTAGTAGCAGGCTTTTTAGCTGGTGTTTTTTTCGCAGCCGGTTTCTTTGCAACGGCAGGTTTCGCGGCAGTTGTTTTTGCAGCTGTCTTTGGTGCTGCTTTCTTTGCAGTGCCGAGTGTCACGCCAGCAGCTTTTGCTGCTTTCGAGAGGTTCGCTTTGCGACGTGATGCAGTGTTTTTCTTGAGAAGGTTCTTTTTTACCGCAGTGTCTAGTTCACTTTGTGCCTTCGAAAGGGTTGTGGCAGACGGGTTAGCGACAAAAGCTTTTACCGCTTCTTTGACATCGCGCTTGATGCCGACATTGCGCTCGCGGCGCTTGATAGTTTGTTTTGCTCGCTTGATAGCGGATTTGATGATTGGCATGTAATTCCTTTACCTTCTTGAACTTATAGATTGCTATGACTAATCAATGACAAATTATAGCTGAAAAGGGTAAAAATGTAAAGGTCGTACGGATACTAGTGATCAGGAGCGGGCTTCACGCCAAGAACTATATGTTCTTGGGTTGCAGAGGCTCCTGATAAAAAGTATCCGTACTTAGATAATGTATTTGCGAACCTGATTATGTTTATGGTATAGTCAGGCTAAAGTCTAAACAAAACAAAAAAGCATGGATGATATAAAAGCCAAACAACAACTCCTCGAGAAGATTAAGTCAGCAACTAATATCTTGGTGACGGTGTCTGATAATCCGACGGTCGACGCTTTGTCGGCGGCAATTGGATTGACGTTGCTTCTCGATAAGATGGACAAGCATGCAACGGCTGTCTTTAGTGGCGTTGTTCCACCGGCAATTGCTTTTCTTGAACCGGAGAAAATCCTCGACGATACGACCGATAGTCTTCGTGATTTCATCATTGCACTCGATAAGGAAAAAGCCGACCATCTTCGCTATAAAGTAGAAGGTGATGCCGTCAAGATATTCATTACGCCGTACAAAACGACGATCACGAGTGACGACTTGATATTTAGCCAAGGTGATTACAATGTTGAGCTCGTTATTGCCCTAGGTGTCGACGACCAAGATCACCTTGATAACGCACTTGAATCGCACGGCAAGATCCTTCATGATGCTGCTGTTGCGACAGTCACAGCTGGCGATCAATCGAGTAGCCTTGGTGGTATTGATTGGCACGACGATAAGGCAAGCAGCTTGAGTGAAATGTTAGCCGGTCTGTCAGAAGCACTCAAGAGTGACAAGAACAAATCTTTGATCAACGCGCAGATTGCGACAGCCTACTTGACTGGTATCGTTGCGCAAACCGAACGATTTAGCAACCGTAACACGACATCGAAAGTCATGACAGTTGCTTCTCAGTTGATGGCAGCAGGTGCGGATCAGCAACTAATTGCGACCAAGCTGGATGAACCGGCCCAAACATACGCAGAACCTATTGAAGAACAGCCAGAAGCCGAGGAAGAGGAATCACCAGCAGAAACTGATACGGTATCAGCTGATGGAACTTTGAAAATTGGCAAACACAAAGATGTTGAGCCTAAAGCTGAAGATGAGCCAGTCGAAAAGATTGCTGAGGCCGACGAAGACGAGCCTA
>CAJYIP010000018.1 GCA_913775275.1 Patescibacteria group bacterium
AGCGTCGATTGCACCGAGCCCAGACACACAGTCAACGCAACCTGCTTTTCAGTCCGTTGCACAGCAAGCTCCAGCTCCTGTTGCTTCACCAGCGCCACAACAGCCAGTCTACACACAACAGCCGACGACGCAATCACCGATGCCACAGCCATTTACTCAACAGCCGCAACCGGCACCGGCTAGTCCGTTACCTCAGCCAACCGCCCCATTTTCAACTGATCGTCCAGCATCACTTGGTGATCGCATTATCAATCCGCTCCCAAGCGCAGAAGGTCTTATGGGTGCTAATGGTGATATCTCCGCCAAGATTAATCAAGAATTGAGTGATAATAACCAGCCCAATCCGTTCCAATAAGTCGGTGTTATACTGAAAAGGTGAGTGAACGACTAAACAAACATCTGGCCGTCCAGCTTGGCGTCTCAAGGCGAGAAGCTGATGACCTTATTGACGAGAAACGCGTTCGTATTAACGATACGGTTGCGACACTCGGTGCACGCTTTGAGGTCGGTGACACGATTACTGTCAACGACACTCCGCTCACTACCGACGTCGACTTTGAGTACCTTGCGCTTCACAAACCAGCCGGATACGTCTCATCACGTAAACAGCAAGGTGAGTGGCCGACGCTGTACGACCTTATCCCTCCGGAGCGCCATCACTTGAAACCCGTCGGTCGTCTCGACAAAGACACCAGCGGTCTTATCATTCTGAGCAACGACGGTGATTTTCACTATCACATGACTCATCCAAAGTTTTACAAAACAAAATTATACGAAGTCACGTTGAGCCATCCGCTCCAACCACTTCATCAGCAAATCATTGCCGACCATGGCATTCAACTTGACGATGGACCGAGCCAGCTGATCCTCGAAAAAACCACTGATGACCGCACCCAGTGGATCGTGACAATGCACGAAGGCCGCAATCGCCAAATACGTCGTACGTTTAGCGCTCTCGGATATACAGTCACGCGGCTCCACCGAACTCATTTCGGACCATACCACCTTCCAGATCTTGCCGAAGGTGAACATCGCGAAGTAGAAAAGCTGTAAGTATTGAAAGGGGCGCCGTCCCAGCATTGTTGCTAGGAGGCGCCCCGTGTCTTCATCTGGCGAGCTGGTTCATGATGTCATCAAAGCGTGGCGACTGCGCCGCGCGGTCAAACAACAGTTCATCCATGCGTGCGATCACCTCTTGCCGGTGATCGTTCACCGTCCGAAGAGCATTCGATCGCATGATCGTCTGGCGAACCAGCCTTTCGGCATGGTTCAGAATGATGATCCGCGATTGAATCTGGTTGAGCTCGACCTCGACCGACGTTGATGCCATTCGGATGTATACGTCCGCACCAGCAACGTCACGATGGGCAAAGTAAGCCCTGATGTCGTTCCATCGTCTGTCATCTCGAGGCCACATCGGAACATTATTCCTGAATACGGCCGAGAAGCTGTAATCGGAAGACGAGACAAAACCGTCTCTCACCAGACCTTTGAAAATCTGTCGTCGAACTACCACTATGTAGCGAAGTCCGACGATGATAAGAAGGGCGTAGAACAGAAGGGAAACGGCCAGCAGCATGTACACCAATCCAATATTGATGTCCCCATACTGCGACGTCTGAAACGCCAATAGCCCGGTCACTGCCATGATGGCGCCGACTGCGACACTAAAGAGGGTAACAATAGCCCACATACGAACCGCAATCACCATAGCAAAAGAAATCTTGCTAGTGACCTGAAACACTCGGATACTACCACTTGAAAAGAACATTGCAAACCACTTTCGTCGTTGAACAAAGACTTATATATTATACCAAAAAAAGGTATTTATGTCAATGTGAAAGGAACAGTACCGCTCATGCTCGCCAAACCCCTGTATCTCTGCTATAATTACCTCTGATTATGGCTTCAAAACTACCTACTGTAGCAATTATTGGTCAAGCGAACGTCGGTAAGAGTTCGCTTTTTAATCGTTTCGTTCGTTCACGACAAGCGATCGTTGCCAAAGAAGCCGGTACGACTCGAGACAACGTTATAGGCAAAGTAAAATACGAAGACCACACCTTCTGGCTCGTCGATACCGCCGGACTAAAAGATCCGAACGATGAATTTGAAGCCTCGATTCAGGAACAAATCCAAGAAGCCGCTGATGCGGCCGACGTCATCATGGTCGTTGTCGACTCGACACAATACGTCAGCGACGAAGACCGCCTCGTTGCTAAAAAAGCCCTGAAGAGTAAAAAACCAGTTATCCTCCTGATTAACAAAACTGATCTCGCGGGCAACCTGCCTACCGACGAATTCAAACGCCTCGGCATCAAAGATATTATTCGCACCAGTGCCGAACACGCCCAAGGAGTTGAAGATGCCCTTCAGCGTATTACCGACATTATTCCGGCGCGTGAAGCCAAAGAAGCCGATGACATCGTCCGCATCTCTCTGATCGGTCGTCCAAACGTTGGGAAAAGTAATTTGTTTAATACACTCGCAGGCAAACAACAAGCTCTTGTTGCCAATATCGCCGGCACCACTCGTGACGTCAACCGTGTCCAAATAAAGTACAAGGGTCAAACAATGGAGATTCTCGACACTGCTGGCATGCGCAAACCCGGTAAGCAAGAAGTCGGCATTGAGAAGTTTAGCGTTCTTCGTACCCTCCAAGCTATCGAAGAAAGTGACATCTGTTTCCTCTTGATGGACGTCAACGAACTTAATACCCAGCTCGACCAACGCCTCGCCGGTATCATCGACGAAGCAGGCAAGGGTATGGTTATTGTTGTCAGCAAATGGGATAGTGTCGAAGGAAAAGACGCTTTTACCCGCGACGCACTCGCGCCAAAAATCTCACGGACGTTCGACTTCGTCCCATGGGTACCATTGATCTTCACTAGTAGCGTTACCGGACAAAACGTGACCAAACTCTTCGACCTCGTCCTAGAAATCATGGAACGCCGCTCTCAAGAACCAAAGACTCGTCAGCTCAACGACCTCCTTCAATCAGCTGTTCAAAAGCACCCACCGGCTGGTCTTAAAAATACTCATCCGAAACTACGCTACATGGTTCATACTGACGTCTCGCCGCCATGGTTCGTTGTCTACGGAAGCAATCTGAAATACCTTCACTGGAGCTACAAACGCTACCTCGAACGCCTTATGCGAGAACAGTTCGACTACGTCGGCACACCAATCAAGTTTAGCTTCCGCGACGAAAAGCAAATCAAAGCGAACAAAGAAAAAGCCGCCGAAGCAGCTAAAAAAGAACAAGAACGAGAATAAAAGCGGCCCCGACGAACGAAGGAGCCGCTTCTTTTTATAGAAGAAAGCTCAACCTTGTTCGCCGGGGCGATAGGAGAGAATAGAAACGATGCTCAGCAGCGAGCCAGGCTTTCGACGCGCTGACGTTCGTTGCGACGATAGAACGCCACGTCGTCAGCCAGCATGATCCCACCGATTCCTCCGAACAACGCGGCGGCAATGACGAAGATCGATAGACGAAGCGACCCGTTCATGGGGGTGTCCGACAGGATCCATACCATAGCCGCGATCAGCATCAGCCAGCATATCGTTCCGATCGTCCGCTCAGAACGATACGTGCGCTCAGGCGCGATCATACCGCGCTTTTTCAGGATGAAGACGACGGCACTGTGCAACACCATCATCACCACACTAGAGACGATGCCAGCCACCGCGAAAACCTTCAAAACGTCCATTGCTACCCCCTCTATGACACGACCATCGTATCATTCCAAAATATATTATACCATTCTTAATCAATATATCAATGTACGCTACAATAGGAATAATGAAAATTATCTTTGCCCAAGCCAACCCTGGCAGTACATATACACATACCCGTCATAACGTCGGACTTATTCTTCTCGAAGCCTTTGCTCGCGATCATGATGCGATATGGAAGGACTCCTCAAAGTTCCGCGCTCGTACCGCCGAGCTCGCTTTCAACGGTGAGAAAGTACTACTAGTCAACCCTCAAACGTATTACAACGACACCGGCCTTAGTGCCCGAGCAATTATTGATTTCTACAAACTCGACCCGTCAAGTGATTTTATTGTCATTCACGATGATCTTGCGTTGCCGTTCGGTACCATTCGCACACGCCAAAAGGGAAGCGACGCCGGTAACAATGGCATCAAAAGCCTCAACGCCCATCTCGGCGAACACTATAGCCGTATCCGCGTCGGTATTGCAGTTGATCGCAACGCTGGCATGACTGATGTTGACTTTGTGCTTGGAAAATTCAGTACAAGTGAGCTTCAAACGATCACGGATACGCTTGCTCAGACGGTCAACCAGATGCTAGACTCCTTTATTAAAGGAACTCTGGAGTCAACCAGTCAATCGCATTAGTGAACCCGGAACGTGAACCAACGACAAGTCCCGAAGAGATGATACGAATCCGCGAGACCGATCGTATCAAACGACTCGAAACTATTCGAGCCGAGCTTGTCATGTCTCTCCATCTGCTTTCTGAAGGACCGATCAACGTCATTCAAAATCAGCTAAAGGAGCGGGTCGAGTTTAGCGCCATTGCGATGATGGAGTATGACCCAGCATTTGAAACAGCCAAAAACATCACGTTCGATAAGAATATTGAAACAGCCGGCTGGATACTTGGTCACACTCATGCATTGCGTAGAACGGCATTGCTACGGACTGGCGAACTAGCAGCTTTCAATATGAGTCGTGCCTATCATGATATCGTTGATGTATCAGAACTGGACACGGAAAATATCCTTGAAATTCATATGCTTCTGACTATCCTTGAAGCAAAGCATCAAACCGCCTAGTAGTTAAGAATAAACAAATAAAAAACGCTCATAGTAAGGGTGGGCATCACTATGAGCGCATTTTACCCTTTAACCCACCCGAGATAGTTCGATGAAGCGGTAGCGAACCAGAAAATAAAATGGTGCGCGCCTGAACGTTCGAAAACGCTCACTACTGGATAGTCATCAGTGAACCATCTCCTAAACGGGCTCCCGTACCAAGGCACGGGCGTTAAAGGGATTAGTATACATACAAGGCTGTCGCTCAAATGAGAAGCTCAGAAAGTGGAGGGTAATACTTTAAAAGCGCCGTGTATGCAACCTAACAATTAAGTTAGAAATAGGGGGTATAAGGTGCTTGGTCAACCTCGCAGATCAACCAATCATGTAGCATCTTAGCACGTATTTGACTTTATGTCAATACTTTCTTACACATTTACTATGAAAAGCAATACATATTTATTAGATGAGAATAATTTTTTAAGGTGTGTAACATCTATTGCTAATATGCCTGATAAAGTATATGCTAATGGTTTTATTCCTGATAGCCGTGTACCGACAGTTGCTATTATAGGTACACGCCGACCTACACTATATGGTACAAAGGTTGCCTTTGATTTTGCTGAAGCGTTAGCAAAAGCCGGTGTCGTTATCGTCAGTGGTTTGGCTTATGGCATTGATTCCGCTGCCCATAAAGGAGCACTAGCAGGCAAGGGAACAACAATTGCTGTTATGGCACATGGACTTGATACCATCTACCCCTCCGGAAATACACAATTAGCACATGATATTGTCGCCCAAGGTGGCGCGCTGATCAGCTCGTATCCAGAAGGTACACCCGTGCATAAATATAGATTTCTCGAACGCAACCAATGGGTTTCGGGGCTAGCGGATGCCGTTGTGGTGATTGAAGCCGAAGAGAGAAGTGGAACAAAAGCGACCGTCCGTTACGCATTAGACCAGGGCAAAGACGTCTTTGCCGTGCCGGGACCGATCACAAGCAGTCGTTCAAATGGCCCAAACAAACTTATTCAAGATGGTGCCCACATCGCATTATCTGCCCAAGATATTCTCGCCAGGATTGCGCCACATTTGATCGCCACGTCCAAGCTCCCCATCATGATAGATCCTGACAGAAAACGTATTTACGCCGAGCTATGTGACGTACCATCAACCACCAATCAGCTGTTCCACTCAACAGGTCTTGACTACGGAGCCCTCGTCACAGCACTGACGTTCCTGGAGGCCGATGGTCTGGTCGATAATCGTGCCGGTGTCTGGCATGTTCGTAGGTATAGACATTAATTGTCATATATGTTATAACA
>CAJYIP010000019.1 GCA_913775275.1 Patescibacteria group bacterium
TGTGTCATAATGAATCTCCTTGAGATGAATGCGTTGACGTCACAATTATTTTTACCACTTCACCTCCTGCGAGCCACCATCCACGTGGCGTCAGCCACCAAACCGACGACCAGTCATGGTCGGTGCCGACGGGATGATTTGCGATTGCAACGCCATTGGCTATACGGTCGAATTCGATTGAAGCTCGTCGTTGATGATAGCCTGACGTTACCAGAATAATTGAGGAAATATTATTATCTGCTAACAGCTGACGCGTATTCTGTGCGTTTTGGCCAGTATTGCGAGACGTCTCTTCGACAAGAATCGCTTCTGCTGGCACACCTTCAGTAATAGCGTGCTGTTTCATCGCTTCTGCGTTACTTGGCCCGGTCGCATCCTGTGCAGCACCAGAGAACACGAGTGTATTTGCCCATCCATTCTTGAAAAGCTCTATACCCTTATCGGTTCGCGCAACTGTGTCGCCGCCACTGACAACAACGATCGCATCAGACTTCTTGCACCGTTGATCATCACTCGGCTTCGATGAGCAGCCTATGAAATCATTTGGCTGAAGATAGATACTCAGACTAGCTATGACAACAATAAGAGCGATGATTGTGAAAAATAGATACTTCATTTAACCTCGCATTCGCTCCTGTTCGCCGCGGATCACTGCAATAATATGTCCGCCGGCTCGCTCGATTACCTCTTCGTTTGTGTCGTGACCCAGTGTGATACGAAGGCTCCCATCCGCGACTTTAGGTGCAAGTCCAATCGCAGTGAGTACATGAGACCGCGTGCCTTTGTTTGCCGCACAGGCACTGCCAGTCGCAACCAACACACCCTTACTTTCAAGTGCGAACAATACCCTTTCAGCATCAATACCTGGGAAAGAAATGTGCAAATGACCAGCCAGACGATGTCGTTTGTGCCCCGAAATAACGGCAGTAGGAAATGCATCGAGTAATCGGTCTTGTAGTGCATCACGCAATTTCGCTAAACGCCCCGCCTCTGATTTGCGGTGCTTATCAGCCAACTCCATCGCTTTTGCAAACCCAATTACAGCGGGAACATTTTCCGTCCCGCTTCTCAGTCCACGCTCCTGTCCGCCACCCAATATCTGCGGCGTTAATCGTACAGATGGTGCTGCCCATAAAAGACCCGCTTGCTTTGGTCCGTATACTTTTCCGGCGTTGATAGTCAATAAATCGACGCCAAGTCGAGCAACTTTAACGTCTAACTGCCCAACCCCTTGCGACGCATCACTATGTAAATAAATTGGAGTGAGGTCGCCACGATCAAGTCGAGCCTCTCGTTCGGTTCGTATGACAGCAGCGATATCACGAAGCGGCTGTATTGTACCGAGTTCATTATTCGCAAGTGCGATACTGACAAGGCGGGTTGTAGGTGTAATTGCCTGCTTGATAGCTTGAACGTCGACCATGCCGCGAGCATCAACGGCAACAACGGAATGCTCGCCTGCTCGAGCTGCAGCAAGGACCGCATGATGCTCAATGGATGAAATAATACTATGTCCACCGATACTTCGAAATGCAAGGTTGATCGATTCGGTCGCGCCGGCTGTCATGATAAGCTCATCCCCTTTTGCGCCTATTGCTCTGGCAATGGTCGCTTTGGCGGCTTCGTAATCGCGTCGGACAGCAATTGCCGGAGCATACGGTGCCGAAGGATTAAAGAATAATTCCGAAAAATACGGCTGCATTGCCGTGAGAACACGTGGGTCAAGTGGCGTTGCTGCCGCATGATCAAGATACATACTGTCGCTATTCACTTTATTTATTATAGCAGTTTGACTAAGCTGCTAATCGGTAATCGTCTTTTGATAAAGAAGTTTTGATATCTTTTGTCTGTATCAGGTAATCCAGCTGGTCGTCTATCGTACTATCATCAAGACCTTTGTAAAGACCACGCGCTAGAACAGCGTGGTATTGTTGCGCCCAGATTGTAAATGCCTCGATTTCTTGTTCAGACATCATAATAGGAGTCGCGCCGACTGACTTACGTAATTCATTATGATGAACGTGATATTTTGCAGTGGACGCAGTGAACCCAGTTGCTCGAGACGCTTCCGAGACTTGGTAAAACCATTCGTGATTACCGTGATACCAGAACAAACGTGACGTGACTTTGTTTACATCTTGCGCAAGCGCCGCTTCGCCTATCGTAGCTTCTTTAGACTTCTTCGGCTCGATCATGTCACCACCTATGACAGCTTCTTTATTGATAAGCTGATTACGCACAGCCTCTTTAGTCAGAGGGAGCGTAAAGGCTTTCGAAACAAAGTTCTTCACTTTACCTCGGTTCTCATAACGAGCAATAGTTGTTGCATCGGCTTGTTCACGGAAGCTGTCGATCGATCGTTCGATGCTTGAGATAAAATCGCCCCATTCCTGACTTTTTTCAAATTCAGCAGATTTCGGAGTGTGCTCCGATTCGGGATTATAAAAAGTTGGTGTAATATACTGGTCGTTTGGTGTATTCATGACAAACAGAACTCATTAAAAATGATATTTTTACTGTTTGTCTTAGATGCGCAAAAGTGCGCGTGCGTTCTCAGTTGTTTGCTTCGCTATATCTTTGAGCGAGATACCGCGACGATCAGCATGATGTTGTGCAATCGTCGTAACGAACGCTGGCTCATTTACTTTACCACGAAATGGTACGGGCGTCAAGAATGGTGCATCCGTTTCTAAAAGGAGACGATCAAGCGGTATGCTATCGAACATATCTTGCTGATCACGGTCTTTTGTAAAAGTAGAAATGCCGTTGACGCCTATGTATAAGCCTCTTTGAAGCGCCTGTTGAAGGTTCTCAATAGAATCAGTATAGCTATGAAGAACACCGGAAATTGCACCGCCATAACTATCAAATATTGGCCAGAAATCATCGAAGGCCTCTCGAACATGAAAAATAACTGGCAGATTGTGCTCTACAGCAACGTCCAATTGAGCTTTAAGTGCCTCTTTCTGAGTCTGTTTATCGCTATGCTGATAAAAATAATCAAGACCGATCTCTCCTATAGCAACAACGGTATTGTCCCTTACGAGCTGATCAATACTATAGCCGTCTTTTGTATCGTGCGGATGAACGCCGACTGATGCATAGCAGTTCTTATGATCACGGGAGAAAGCAATCGCTTCCTTGCTACTTTGAATACTCGTTCCGACACACACGTATGTCGAGACCCCCTTACTGTCAGCGTGAGCCAGGACATCATTCGTATCTAAGGGATACGACGATTCATGAATATGACAGTGGGTATCAACAAACATTATGCTTTAGGCGCGTGAGGATCAGGAGTATGAATATATTTCTTCGGGAACAAGACGCCTTCTGGCATCTTCACAACACCAGACTCAAATATGTCATGGATAGCTGTGGCAGTCGTCGGCATGAATGGAACGAGCAAATCACCAATTTGCAGCAGGGCGCCGGAACAATGAGCAAGAATTTCTGCTAAGTGAGGTTCAGCTTCAGGATCTTTCCCTAAGCCCTTTGCCACTTCCCATGGCTTGACGTTATCAATGTATTGATTGAGGCTACGAACCATACTCCATACTTCATCGATCGCCCGGTTAAATTCGAGGTTCGTCATGGCGTCATGGTACAGCGTCATATCGTGTTCAGCCTGCTCAGAATCACCAATGACACCGGCTTGATACCGCGTGATCATACTAGCGACACGCTGGATCAGGTTGCCCAAATCATTTCCAAGCTCTCCGTTAAAGGCGTTCTCGAATTTTTCCCAAGTGAAATCACCGTCGTCAAGCGTTGGAATATGGCGAGAAAAGTAGTAACGGAACCCATCAACCCCATATGTATCAACTATTTCGATTGGGTCAACGACGTTACCGACAGTTTTACTCATCTTTGCGCCACCAACAATAACATGACCATGGACGAGGAGTTGTTTTGGTAGCTGCAGCCCTAACCCGAGGAGCATAGCGGGCCAAATTCCAGCGTGAAAACGCAAAATATCTTTTCCAATCACCTGCACATCTGCTGGCCAGTAGGTTTGCCATCCCTCTTTATCCGGGTATCCTAGAACTGTTATGTAGTTCGCGAGCGCGTCGAGCCATACATACATGACTTGGTCTGGGTCACCGGGAACAGGCACACCCCAACTGAGGTTTTTTAATGGACGAGAAATACTGACATCCTGCAGCCCGTCTTTAATCAGTTCGAGGAATTCTTTTTTGCGGAACTCTGGAACAATTTGCATTTCACCAGTCTCGATCGCGCGACGAATCTGGTCAGTGAATGAGCTAGTTTTCAGGTAATAGTTTGCTTCTTCGAGTTGCTCGAATGGCTTCTGGTGGTCCGGACAGATACCGCCCAGTTCCTGTACTTCTTTGTCCGTGAAAAATGCTTCATGCCCGACACAATACCAGCCCTCGTAGCTGCCTTTATAGATATAAGGGGCAAGCTTCTGCCATATGTACTGGACGGCCGCAAGGTGATGCGGGTCAGTTGTCCTGATAAAGTCAGTAGCGCTTGCGCCGACCTTATTAATCAAACTTTCGAAATTAACATATTGTTGATTGGTGTATGTTTGAGGATCGATGCCGAGTTCGGCCGCTTTGGCTGCAATTTTATTCCCGTGTTCGTCAGTACCAACCTGAAAACGGACTTCATGACCTTGTTGCTTTTGATACCGTGCCCATATATCAGCTAGTAGGTAATCGATTGCGTTACCAATATGTGGCGTCCCATTGACATAGGGAATGGCGGTTGTAATGTAGAGATTTTTCTGTGGAGCTTCCATTATGCCCCATTGTAACAGATGGATGCCACTGGTGCATTATATGCCGTCAGCTTTTGTCCAATCCGTCGCAAGGTCGAAACCGTGCGGATGGCGAGCCGCAAACCCACCCGTATCATACACTTTACCAAGGCCTAAGCTTGTCTCGACAATCGAACAGCGCGGATAATTGCCGTAATTTGCCGCCACGATAATATACCCCTCGCGATCAACTTTAACGCCATCCGGGCGAACAGTATAATATCCACCAGCCCCACACGCCCCCATAACGACTTTCATAGGCAAATCGTAGTACGTCTCTCGATGCTCAACACCTTTACTGTCTTTGAAATATAACGCTCCTCGCGATAGGGATAATGCCGATCCATCGTTCTTTTAGCCAATGACGTCAGTTTGTGGCGTCGGCTCACGAAGAACGACCGACGCAACTTCTTTCCTCACTATTTCTTTGCCATCCTTAATCGTAATTTCATACGAGACTGCCCGAACACCCGGTGATCCAGGAGTTCGTGCTTCGCGATACCGAACTGGACGATCACTATCGTAAACAATCTCTCGGCCAAATTGAATCGGTTGATTGATAGATATCGTCTGAACACCTTCACGCCAAATGCGAATCTCCATGCCTTCGGATATAGCCGTGGCCTGGGCGGGCATGACACGGTCAATGCCTTGGAGTACAATATTCTTTTCAGCAAGAAGTGCGGCCACAGTTGGCGCATGAGTTCGCAGTTCGACTATCTTTCCATAAAGATCCAGTTTGACAAGTGTCGCACGATCGATCTGAACACGAAGGCCAGCACCGTCAGCTAATAAGTCGCTCGATGAACTAAATACTATATTGTCTTCATCATGGATGGTTATACCGCTATCGACAGCGATCTGGCGTGGCGTTTGATAGGCGCTGACAGCTCTAAGGTTGACCTTACCGTCCGTCACGACAACGGATCGAGCTCGATAGATATTGATGTTGTACTGAGAGTTTAACAGTTCTTCGGTGAGAGCAGGCTCGACCGTATCCTTTTGCTCCAGCTGGAAACCTTTTTCCTTTAGTGCGTCATTAACCGTTTTTGCGGTCGTTAAAAACGAGCGGCGTTCACCACGATCGTACACGGTCACGAGTGTTTTATCACTCGCTTGCATTGACGCCTGACCGACAAGCAAGATACTAAAAACACTAATAGCACAGATAATAGCTATCGTAATAATGACGTGTCGTCTCGTCAGCCGAAACGTCCAAGACATGGTTATTCCTGATGCGCTTTCATAAGGCGTATCCAGTCGTTTAATGACAGATCTTCGGCTCTATTGTCAGGATTGATGGCCGCTCGCTGCAATAACGAAACGGCGTCATTCTTTTCAATACCTAATCCATTCGCCATACTGCTACGTAATTTTTTGCGCTTCGCCGAGAAACCAGCTTTCACGATTCTGAAAAACAACTTTTCATCCTCACTGGCTAGCAGCGATTCTCGTCGAATCGTCAGCACGACAATTTGGCTATCGACTTTCGGAGGAGGGGTAAAATATTCAGCCGGAACGATACTTCCTAGTCTTACGTCGGCATACAATTGGGCGCTTACAGCAAGAATACTCATATCCCCTGCTTTAGCAGCCATTCGTTCAGCAACTTCTTTTTGGACAAGCAATGCAATTGAATGAGGTTTATTAACGGATGTTGTTAATAGACGGACGATCTTTGAAGTAATGTAATAGGGAACGTTTGCAACTACTTTATAGTTTTCTGGTAAAGCGCGGAGATCGTATGTCAAAATATCCTGATTGACCACTTCAAGTGCCGTTCCCGGAAATTGACCTGGTAACTTTTTCGCCAAAGAAGTATCAAGCTCGACAGCGACAACGTTTTTTGCACGTCGCAATAGCTCACTCGTCAATGTACCGAGGCCTGGTCCAATTTCCAGGACAGTATCGTCTTTCGTAATCCCGACTTCATCGGCTATATCAGCTAAGACAAAACGGTCTTTTAGCCAGTGCTGGCCAAGTGATTTTTTCGGACCGGCCATTAGTACCACTTATTTTTCTGCCAAAAGGCATACGCTTGTTCCCACCCACCATACCGGCCATTGACGTAGCCGTTCATCCAATTCAACGAGTCAACAGGATTAAGAGGGTTGCCTGGTACTTTTGAACACGGTAGTGCTTGAGCAAGCCCACATGCGCCAGATGATCGATTAACAGCGTTCGGGTTCCAACCGCTTTCTTTTTGCACCATAAAGTCAGCATATCCCCAGCTGTCTTGAGGGACATTTGAGGCGCTCAACCATTCAGTTTTTGAACCACCGCCCGTGTACGGAACACGGTCAGGCTTTGTACCAATAACCTCAACCTGTTTTACCGGCTCAGTTTTTGTCAAACTAGCAATTTCTTGGCGACTTACTTCTTTTCCGTCTTGAATGTTTACTTCGTATGTCACACTTCGGACGCCCTTTTTACCTTCAGATTGCACCTGCTTGTAGCCGGTTGGTCGATCAGCATCTCGGATTTGTTCGATGGCAAAAGGTACTTCTTCTTCGATTGTCGTTGTTTGCTTGCCTTCACGCCAGATGCGAATAGGCATATTATCTTCGATAGTTGTCGTTAACGGGACCGATATACGATCGTTTTGACTTAGCGATATCTTCTTTTCCTTCAGCATATCACCGACGGTCGTTGCTTGGGTTCGGGCCTCACTCGTCGTTCCGTAAAGCGTCAACTGAACAGGTGTTGCTCTACGCACAGTTACCTGTAATCCAGCTCCTTGAGCGAGAAGGTCGTTTGATCGATTTAACGTGACGGTATCTTCTGGATGCAACGAGACGCCGGCATCATTCGCAATTTGTTCTCCCGTTTGGTATGCCGACAAAATTTTATGCTTTTGCATGCCATCTATCACCGTTACCGGGCGAGCTCTATAGATGTTTACTTTATATTCGCTTGTAATGATTTTTTCGGTAATGGCCGGCTCTATCACATCGTGCGGTTCGACGGTCACATGTGCTTCACGGAGGGCATCTCCGATCGTTTGAGCTTCAGACAACAACACCGATTCAGTACCGCGGTCGTAAATAGTGATCAGTGAGCCACCTTTACTTTGCGCTTGAGCTGGTGGTGAAATAGTGAACCACGCAAACAACCCTGCCACAATAACAAGAAGGCCAATTATAGTATAAAAAAAGGTTGTTTGTCGAAAAAAAACTTGTTTCATGAAATCAGAAATACACTCACCTGTATGCATTTATTATAGCATAACCAGCTGAACTATCGCTTCTGTAAGCGAGCAAATTCGGCGTTCAGTTTCTTGGTTTGACCAGATACGAATGCCACAGTCACAGCCATACCATCAACATCAATAATTTCCCCATCGCCAAATACATTTGAAGTCACGAGATCGCCAACATCGAGACCGAGATCATCACTATAAAATGGCTCGTCGGCCACTTCACGCTGACCGAGGAAAGAAGGATGCGAATCTGATGCCGCTATTTGATCACCCATATCGGCAATGAATCGTGACGTTGGATTGTATCCCCGTTGGCCAAATTGCAATCGACTATAGGCATAGGTCAGATGCAACTCTTCGCGTGCACGTGTCATACCGACGTAACACAGGCGACGCTCTTCCTCTAATTCAGATGGCGATTCAAAGACGCGCGAATGTGGCATGATCCCCTCTTCCATACCTACCATGAATACAACAGGAAATTCGAGACCTTTGGCAGCATGCAGAGT
Organism: Patescibacteria group bacterium; assembly: GCA_913775275.1. Classification (GTDB taxonomy): domain Bacteria; phylum Patescibacteriota; class Saccharimonadia; order Saccharimonadales; family Saccharimonadaceae; genus Microsaccharimonas. The sequence goes on from CAJYIP010000019.1 coordinate 8,492, forward strand.
CATCAATGTCACCTTCTCGCCAGTACTGGCGTTATCAACCGATGACATCAGCGCAACTTCTTCGAGGAAATCAGACAAAGATGTAAAATTTTGAGCATCAGACAATAGCGATCCGAGATTCTCTTCACGGTCTTCTGCTTGCGGTGTGCTATCGTTAATAAATGAACGATAGCCGGTATCTGCAATGACCGCTTCTATGATTTCAACTGGCGTTGCCGTATCAAGCATATTGGCTATCCGACGCAAAATAGCTCCGAGTGCACCTAGTGATTGCTTTGCTTTACCGGTAATAACACCGGCGTCACCAACTCGTTCTAAAGCCGTCACGATATCCAAAGCCTGATTCGATTGCCAATTCAAAAACTTTTCTAGGCTCGTAGCACCAACACCACGTGTTGGAACGTTTGCGATACGACTAAAGCTCATGCGATCATTCGGCTGATATAAAAGACGCAGATACGCAATAATGTCTTTGATTTCTTTACGATCGTAAAAACGAACTCCTCCAACGATTTGGTAAGGAACACGGAGCTGCAAAAAAACACGTTCGAGTGCATAGCTTAGAGCGTTCGTCCGATACAATACCGCAAAGTCATCGTAGCGTCGTGCTTTCATTCCGACCTGTGTCGAGATACGCTCCCCGACCAATCTCGCTTCTTCATTTTCATCGTACACACCGTGTGCATTCACGGGGCTACCTGCACCAGCAGCGGTCCATAACTGCTTATCGGTTCGTTGGGTGTTTTTTGAAATGATATTATGCGCTGCTTCAAGGATATTGCCAGTGCTTCGATAATTCTGCTCGAGTTTCACGACAAGTGCACCAGGAAAATCTCGTTCAAAGTTCAAGATATTCGTAAAATCAGCACCGCGCCAGCTGTAGATCGACTGCCAATCATCACCAACAACACAAACGTTCTGCGCCTCATTAACGAGGAGCTTGATCAAGTGGTATTGCGCAGCATTCGTATCTTGATACTCGTCTATCAGAATATGAGAGAAATTTTGACGCCACTTACGACGGACTTCGGGAGCATCTCGCATAAGACGGACAGCATCGAGAAGAAGGTCGTCAAAATCTAATGCACCAGCTTCTTGTCGAAGAACTTCGTACCGTGCATAAATTTCAGCAACCGCTTTTTGGAACGGGTAGCGTGCGCTCGCTTTTAATTCGTCCGGGGTTTGTAATTGATTTTTTGCCTGTGAAATAGCTCCGCTCACCTGTGATGGCTTGATTTCTCGATCAGTAATCGTCAATTGTTTCATGACTTGTTTTACCAACGACTGACGATCGTCTTCGTCATAAATAACAAAGTTTTTTTGAATACCAATCGCTGCACCATCCATGCGCAGGAGTCGAACACATATACTATGGAACGTTCCCATCCACGGCATAAAATCACGCCGCGAACCATCTTGACCTACCAATCGAGCAAGTCGTTCACGCATTTCACGAGCTGCCTTATTC
>CAJYIP010000020.1 GCA_913775275.1 Patescibacteria group bacterium
AGCTCCTCGATAAGGCATTGATCGATCGACATATATCGGGGTCGACTATGGGTGAACGCATGAAGTCTGCTCAATCACGCTGGTCGAATGCGAATATCATTTGGTCGGCTCACAAGCTACGCAACCAAATAGCGCATGATAGTGATGTCGTCGTAACGTACGAAGCGGCACGAAGAGCGCTTAGTGCTTTCAAACAAGGATTAAAAGATATGGGAGCAATCTAATGGTAAGTCAGGATGTCCTTGATACATATGAAATGACCATCGGTATCGAATGTCATGTTCAATTGGATACGGTGAGTAAGTTATTCAGCGGTGCTGATAACGATGCTCGTGATAAATCACCGAATAGTGTAACCAACCCGGTGGACTTTGGCCTCCCGGGCATGCTGCCAGTTTTAAATAAGCGTGCAGTCGAGCTCGCTGCAAAAGCCGGAGCAGCTCTTCAATCCGACATTGCACATGTCAGTCGTTTTGACCGTAAACACTATTTTTACCCTGATCTCCCAAAAGGCTATCAGATCAGTCAGTTGTATCAGCCAATTATTGTCGGTGGAAAAGTCGAAGCGCAATTACCGAATGGTGAAACGATTAGTGTACGTATTCACCATGCTCACCTTGAGGAAGATGCGGGAAAACTGACTCATTATGGCTCGTACAGTTTAGTTGACCTTAACCGAGCTGGCACGCCATTGATCGAAATCGTTTCAGAGCCAGATATTCATTCAGCGGCTGGTGCGAAGGCTTTCGCATCCGAACTACACAAGCTCATGACGTATGCAGGCGTCACAATCGGTGATCTGTACCACGGAAATATGCGATTCGATGTCAACATCTCTGTTGCAAAAAAAGGCTCAAACGAACTAGGTACGCGTGCTGAGGTTAAGAATTTGAACTCTTTCCGAAGTGTCGAACGTGCTGCCGAGTATGAGTTCAACCGTCAGATTGAAGTCATTGAAAAAGGCGAAGCGGTCGTACAAGAAACGCGCGGTTGGGACGAAGCGGCTGGACGAACGACGTCACAGCGTAGCAAGGCGGACGCGCAAGATTATCGGTATATGCCCGATCCTGATATTCCGCCAATCATTCTTTCGGATGAAGATATTGCACGTATGCAAGCCGACGTTCCATTGATGCCAGCTGATTTTCGATCTGCCTGGAACGACATGGCGCTTGACCGTTCCGTCATTGAAACATTATTAGAGAAGCGCGATCATGCTCAGATCGTATTGGATGTCCAGCAGTTGGCAGGTGATGATCATGCACGCCGCGTTGCCCACTGGTTCGCTAGCGCGATGAGCCAACAAGACGATAGTGTATCGTTAGTTGCGACGAATCGTGACGCTAAATCCTACGCCGAACTTGCGTCGATGGTTGCGGCTAATGAACTTTCAAGTACAGCGGCGAAAGATGTTTTTGTTGAATTGCTAGCCAGTTCTAAGTCACCAAAAGCTATTGCGGAACAGCGAAACTTACTGCAGGTTAGTGATGAATCGGCTATTCTTGCGATCGTCGATGCGATCCTGTCGGACCCCGCCAGTCAACAATCTATTCAGGACATTAAAGATGGCCAGGACAAAGCGATCGGCTATTTGGTTGGGCAAGTGATGAAACGCTCGGCTGGCAAGGCCAATCCTGCGCTAGCTGGCGATCTATTGCGACGACGAATCGCTGATATCTAAGCACGGGCGTTGCTGTCACCTTCACAAGCGTCTATAATAAAGCGCATAATCGTTTAACAAAAGGACACGTTACATGGGATCAGCCGCAGAAGTACTCATTATCATCCTCGCCGTCGTGCTATCAGTATTCTTGATTGTTGGTATCGTGCTCGGTATATATTTGATCCGTGTATCGGCTGAAATTCGTAAGATCACGAAGTCTGCTCAACAAACTGTTGATGCCGCTAACAATGCCGTGCAGGGCTTTGTAAAATGGTCATCACCAAGTATGGCTGCAAAAACAATTTTTGCTTTTGCAAAGAAATTCAAGAAATCATCGAAAGCAACCAAATTTTCACGAGGAGCAAAACGATAATGGCAAAAGGTAAATGGGCGATAGGTGCGCTTGTCGGTGCAGCTGCGGGAATTGTTGTCGGGCTATTAACTGCACCAAAAAGCGGCAAGAAAACTCGTAAAGATATCGAAAAAGCAGCAAAAAATGTTAAAAAAGATATCGTAAAAAAGACGACTGCGGTCCAGAAAAAGGCCGTGTCTGTCTCTAATAAAGCTATTAAGCCGGTCAAAAAAGCTACTACTAACGTCGCTAAGAAGAAATAAGGAACGTATATGGGGAAAATCAAGCAGGCAGTCGAGAATTTCAAGAAGAAATCTGCTCGTAACCAAGAAATTGCTACTCGCAAACAAGTCATTGAAGAATTGTTCTACGACTTCAACAGTTCACGGGTGCAAATTTATAAAATGAACTTTTTCCGTGGTATTTTCTTTGGCTTCGGAAGTCTCTTGGGTGGTACGTTAGTCATTGCTATCGTTCTCGGACTGTTGTCTCTTTTGACAGATATACCTGGTGGCATTGGCGACTTCGTTCAATTCATCGTTAACACCGTTCGTCGATCATAGTAGAGAAAGTGGGTATGGGGGTACAAACTGAATCACAACCAGTAATGTCAGGCGCTTTGCAAGTGTCCGATTATGTGCACCTTCATAACCATAGTCACCATAGCTTGCTAGATGGCTTGACGAAAATCCCCGACCTTGTCAGCCTCGTGAAAAATCTCGGCATGGAATCTGTTGCTATTACGGATCATGGCACGATGTCTGGCGTCCTTGAGTTTTACAAAGCTGCGAAGGATCAGGGTATTAATCCTATCCTAGGTATGGAAGCGTATGTTGCGACGAGGACTAGGTTTGACCGTGATCCTCAGAAAGATAAGGGACGCTACCACCTCATCATTCTGGCTATGAACGATGTGGGGTATAAGAATCTGATGATGCTGAGCTCGAAGGCTAACCTCGAGGGGATGTATTATAAGCCTCGTATTGATCGTGATTTGCTTGAAGAGCTCAATGAAGGGCTGATCATTTTGTCTGGCTGTGCTAGTAGCGAGTTAGGTGAAAATTTACGATCGGATAATTACGAAGAAGCTAAAAAGATAGCGTCATGGTACAAATCGGTGTTTGGTGATCGATATTATCTTGAGCTACAGGACCACGGCCACCCTGAATCGCCTACTGCATGGGATGTGCAAATAAAAATTAACAAATATCTTGAGCAGTTATCCGAAGAGCTTAATATCCCGACGGTTGTCACGAGTGATGGTCACTATCCAACGCATGATGATCAGGACACACATGAAATTCTGCTTTGTGTCGGTACTGGTGCGTTTTTGAGTGATGAAAAACGCATGTCTTTGAAAGACTTTGAGCTTCACGTGACTGATCCTGCCGAAATCATTGAACGGTGGGGAAAGTCTCATCCAGAAGCGATCCGTAACACGAAAGCGATTGCCGATCGTTGTCATGTTGAGTTAGAGCTTGGTGGCATTTTGATCCCTACATTTCCAACGCCAGAGGGGCACGATGAAAAGACCTACCTCGATCAATTGGTATATCAGGGACTTGCGTGGCGATATGGCACCGTCAGTATGGATGAAGCTGAATCGTTGACGATCGAAGAGGCTCGCTCTCGGACGCCAAAAGAAGCGCTGGATCGTGCCGACTACGAGTTGGGTGTGATTGATCGTATGGGCTTCAACGGATACTTTTTGATTGTTCAGGATTTTATTAACTGGGGGAAGGGCCAGGGTATTATTTTTGGTCCCGGTCGTGGAAGCGCCGCCGGTTCTATCGTCGCGTATGCTGTTCGTATTACAGAACTTGATCCACTCAAGTATGACCTTCTGTTCGAGCGATTCCTGAATCCGGACCGTATCAGCATGCCAGATGTCGATATCGACATTCAAGATACTCGCCGCGATGAAGTAATCGCGTATTGTACGCAAAAATATGGCACTGAACGCGTCGCAAACATCGTCACATTTGGTAAAATGGCTGCTCGAGCCGCCGTGCGCGACGTCGCTCGCGTATTGCAGGTTCCTTATGCTGAATCGGACCGTCTTGCAAAATTAGTGCCGCCACCTGTTCAAGGTCGTCATATCCTTCTGAAAACAAGTATCGTTGAGGACGCTGACCTAAAGAAAGAGTACGAGACCAATCCGACGGCAAAGAGAGTATTTGATTATGCAATACGTCTCGAAGGAACGATTCGTAGTCACGGTGTGCACGCTGCCGGTGTAG
>CAJYIP010000021.1 GCA_913775275.1 Patescibacteria group bacterium
TATATGTTATAACATTCAAAGCGTTGAACAAACATAAATTGTGCGTTCCGCACGAACCTTTGACTATCGACAGAAAGAATGACAATGACCTCGTCTTCTCACACAGAACAGCCCATCCTGAAGTACCGCGGTAACGGCGCGACCCTCGACTTCCTGACGTTTTTCCTGTCCACTCCTATGGACCGGGAATACTTCGGGCAAACGGTGCGCATCAGCCACCTCGTACGTCCGGGTGAGCGGTGGGTCGAAGATGCCACCATCATGCCGCTCTTCACGTCGCCCGGAGCCGACACGATCCTGTACGGTCACGGTCACGACAGCGACAGCCGCTTCTTCGGCGTCCAGCAAGAAAGCGAGCTCGGCTTTCACATCCTTCGTCTCGATCCGCGCCAGATCATGGTGTCGTATGGAACAGAAGCGATCAACGGGATGCGTGACACCATCGAGCGGATCGTGGAAACCCTCCAGGTTCAGCAGCACGTCGGTTGATCAAAGCGTTTCCCGCCCGCCATCTCTTCGTGAGATGGCGGGCTTTCGCATTTTTTGAGACGCGCTTTACAAACCCCCGCCCAGTGCTGTACACTCCAGCATTGTGCAATGACATCTGCTTTTATGAAAAAGATAAGCACGATTACATAAATCACCTATATACTTATATACATGCCCAAACATCTTGTTATCGTCGAGTCCCCAGCCAAAGCCAAGACTATTGAAAAATACCTTGGTAAGGACTTCACCGTGCTCTCCAGTATCGGACATATACGTTCGATCGCCAAGAAAACGAAAACCGGTACACCACCGATTGATATTGCTAACCAATTCGCAACAACATACGAAATCGACGCAGAAAAGAAAAAGACGATTAGCGAATTGAAAAAAGCTGCGAAAACTGTCGAAGATGTCTGGCTCGCAACCGATGAAGACCGCGAAGGGGAAGCTATTGCTTGGCACCTCTGTGAAGTTCTTGGCCTCGACCCAACGAAGACAAAGCGAATTGTCTTCCATGAAATTACAAAGTCAGCGATCGAAGAGGCAGTAAAGAATCCGCGTACTGTCGATATGGAACTTGTCTCAGCGCAACAAGCTCGCCAAATCCTCGACCGATTGGTTGGTTTCGAGTTGTCGCCAGTCATCTGGCAGAAAGTTCCTGGCGGTAAGTCAGCCGGCCGCGTCCAATCGCCAGCCGTAAAACTTCTCGTTGAGCGCGAGCGTGAGATTGATGCCTTCGCATCGAGTGCTACTTTCAAAGTTACCGCTGAATTTAGCCACGACGGCGCGACTGTCAAAGCCGAACTACCAGATCGTTTCGATACCGAAGATGCCGCACAGGTATTCCTCGATAGCCTTAAAGACGCGACATTCACTGTTAGTAACGTCACGACCAGTCCCGGTTCTCGTAATCCTGGTGCGCCATTCACCACCAGTACATTGCAGCAAGAAGCGAACAGCAAACTTGGCTTTGGTGCGCGGGCAACCATGTCCAGTGCCCAAAAACTCTATCAAGCCGGAAAAATCACCTATATGCGAACCGACTCAGTCAACCTGAGCGGTCAAGCAATCGCGGCAGCCGCCAGCTACATCAAATCAGCTTTCGGTGAGCAATATTCGCAAGTACGAACGTTCAAAACGAAGTCATCAAGCGCCCAAGAAGCTCACGAAGCCATCCGTCCGACTGACATGGCGACCGAAAAGGGAAGTACGAACGAATACGATCAGAAACTGTATGATTTGATTCGCCGTCGAACACTCGCCAGCCAAATGTCGCCGGCGAAATTAGAGAAAACAGTCGTGACAATCGATATCAGCACCTCCGACAAAACCTTCGAAGCAAAAGGCGAAGTCATTATCTTTGACGGATTCCTGCGTGTCTACGGTGGCGGTAAAAAAGATCCAGATATTCTCCCGGCCATGGCAAGCGGTGACACACTTACTCGTCAAGTTATCAGCGCTCGCCAAGTCTTCGCCCGACCTCCAGCCCGCTTCACCGAAGGAAGCCTCGTCAAGAAACTCGAAGACCTCGGCATAGGTCGGCCTTCGACATATGCAACAATCATCAATACCATTCAGGTACGTGACTACGCCGTTAAGGGAGAAGGTGAGGGTGAGCCACGAGATGTCACAGTGCTCACACTTGAAAACAATGACGTTTCCCGAGAAGTTGTTCAAGAAAAAACCGGCTCAGACCGCGGTAAGCTCGTTCCGACTGCCATCGGTATGATGATGAGTGATTTCCTGAACGAGCATTTCCAACAGATCGTTGACTACGGTTTTACTGCTGATGTCGAAGAAGACTTTGACAAGATCGCAACTGGCAGCCTTGCTCGTCACGTCATGCTCGAAAAATTCTACACGCCGTTTCACAAACTGATCGAAAACTCCGGCGGCATCGACCGCGCTAAAGTCGCACAATCGACACCTGTCGGCACCGATCCAAAAACCGGTAAAATGATTTATGCCCGTTTCGGACGTTTCGGCCCAATGCTGCAACTGGGCGACACTGAGAGCGAAGAAAAGCCTCAGTTCGCACCGATGCCAGCCGGCGCTCGGCTCGAGACAGTGACGCTTGAACAAGCTCTTCAGGCCTTCACGCTTCCTCGCGTCGTCGGACAAACCGAAGATGGCCAGGACATCAAAGCCAACATCGGCCGCTTTGGACCATACATTCAGGTGGATAAGTTATACGTTAGTATCAAGCCGCTTGACCCACACACAATTACTTTAGATGAAGCTCGTCAACTGTACGCGGACAAGCTTAAGGCTGAGGCCGAAAAGAACATCGCTGACTTCGGCGATGGCATCAAAGTACTCAACGGTCGCTATGGCCCATACATTACTGATGGCAAAAAGAATGCCAAGATTCCGAAGGATACCGAGCCAAAAACCATCACTCACGAACAAGCTAAAGAACTATTGGACGCTGCGCCGACAAAGAAAGCTCGCTATACGCGAAAGTCAGCTACTTCAAAAGCAAAGCCTAAAGTCAAAGCAACTCGCAAAACAACGAAAAAGAAATAGCCGTTAATTGACATTTAATATTTATATACTATAGTAATAGTCAAGAGCTACTCTTGCAGTACCTCGCTCTTTGTCCTCGCTACGTCCAACGTGGCTCAATTCGATCGAAGGAATATCAATGTCCAACATGACTCCTCCGGGCGGCACGCCCAACGACGAGTACCGACTGTCCCGTAACGGCAACCGCGTCGCCATGACGCTGTTCATCGGCGTTCTGATCGGCTACGTCATCAACGCAGTCGTCCGCCCGTTCGGGTGACCTCACATCAGGCCAACCCGTTCTCATTCCTCTCGAAAGGAGAACAAAGAGAAAGGCGACCTCACTTACGGTCGCCTTTTTCATACCCTAGACCTCATCACACCACATCTTGTGGATAACTAAAGTCTCATAACACTACTTACAGTGTCTGTCTATTTCATGGTATAATGAATTAATCAGAGAGAATGTTTGACATTACGCATATATTCTTATATAATGAGGTTAAATGAAAAGTAACACTATAACGTCCGAGGTGGAGCGGATAGAAAGACAGAGACAGATGAGTACTACTCCTGAAACGAAGCAGCCAATCGACTTAGATGCGGGCGTAAGCAGCATCCTGGAGCTTATTGACCAAGAACGTGAAAAGGAAATTATTACTCGTCGTTTCGGTCTCTACGATCGCCGTGAGACACTCGAACAGATCGGTGAGCTACTCGGCATCACTCGCGAACGTGTTCGACAGCTTGAAAAAGCGATTCTTGTTCGTCTTAAGATCGCAGCCGAAGAAGGCAAAGCTGACGCTGTCGCAAGCCTCGAAAAAGTCTTTATTCGCACTCTCAGCGAAATGGGTCGCGCCGCTCGTGTCGCCCAACTGACTGACACACTCTATGGTCGTGCAACCAATCAACAAGAACGCTCACATGTTGCCTTTATCGCCACACTCTCTCCAAACCTTACTGTCATTGACGAAAACGACAACTATCACCACGCCGTCGCAATTGCCGATCTCGGTGATGAAAAGAAGATTCGCCAGCATGTCGATGCCATTGTTAAAACGATTAAAGAACATGCAGAACCAATGACCCTCGACGAACTGCATGACGCCCTCAACTACGAGCACCCTGACCACGTCCGCGCCCTCGCGAGCATTAGCAAGAACCTTGCGCACCTCAAAGACACCTGGGGACTCGCAAAATGGCCAACCGTCAACCCAAAGAACATTCGCGACAAGATTTACGTCATCCTCGCCGAGAACAAAAAGCCGCTTCACTTCTCAGACATCGCTAAAGCCATTAAAGACTCGAGCTTCAAACGTAAAGACGTCACCACCCAAGCTATTCACAACGAACTTATCAAAGACAAGCGCTTCGTCCTGATCGGCCGTGGTATCTATGCCCTTGACGATTGGGGTTACAGCAAGGGAACCGTCGCTGATATCATTAGTAGCGTTCTGATCGAAGCAGGGGAGCCACTCCACCGGGATGAAATCGTCAAACGCGTCCTTAAAAGCCGTCACGTCAAAGAGACGACTATTCTATTGAACCTGCAAAGCAAGCCTCAGTTCAAACGAGTTGCTAAGGCGACGTATTCGCTCGACGCAGCCTAATTTGCCTAATGTGTTATGCAACTCTGGATCGTACGTGTACGATCCATTGCTTTTTATTAAAGATTATGCTATAATTATTAAAGCAAACAAAGCTGTTATTGCCTTATCTCATCAGAGGTGAGAGAATGTAGTAAGTTACCTCAAGCATTATTATGGAAATCATTGGCTTTATCTTTACCACGCTCCTCCAATGGTACGTTTGGATACCCATTGTTTTGGTGCTTGTTTTCCTCACCTGGCGCAACAATCGCAAGATCGAAATCGTCCGAGCAACAGAGAGCGATCTGCTTATTCTCGAGATCCCAAAGACGAATGACAAGCAAGAGTTGGCCGCCGAGCAACTATTCGCTAGCCTCCACGGCATCCTTCGCGACAAAGCCGAGCTGAAAGAAAACGGTGGCTACCAAGAACATCTCAGCTTCGAAATCGCCTCAGTCAATGGGCAGATCCGTTTTTATGTGTGGGTACCAAAAACTCTCCGTAGTTTTGTCGAGAGCCAAATTTATTCACAGTATCCAACTGTTCAAATTCACGAAGCTGACGAAGATTACGTGGCCCACGAACGCCAACATAGCGTCATTCATACAGCAGAAATTGTCCTATCCGAACCAGACGTCCTCCCGATCAAGACGTTCCAGAACTTTGAAGTTGACCCTTTGGCCGGCATCACCGGAACACTCGCAAAGCTTGAAACGAGTGGCGAAGAAATCTGGATTCAAATCCTCGCCAAGCCAGTAGGGGATGACTGGCACAAATCGTCTGAAACCTGGATCAAAAATCTACGTAACGGTGGATCAAGCCTTTTCGGTGGCAAAAGTGGGGGACTTAGCTGGCTTGGCGGTTTGTTCGCAGCCCTTTGGAAACCGCCAGAACAGTCTGCCGGTAGTGCACCAATTGCAAAAGAATTATCAGATCGCGACAAAACCCGTATCGCTGAAGCCGAAAAGAAAGCTACCAAGCTCGGCTACCAAGTTAAGGTTTGCTTAGCATACCTAGGCGAAGACACAACGAGCGCTCGCCAACGAATGCAAGCAATAGTCGGGACGTTTAAACAATATAACAGCACGAACCTCAACGGCTTTAAAGTTTCGAGCGCTAGCTTCAAAAAAGAGGATCTTACAAAGTACCGCGAACGTTCATTCGGACTTGGCGGGTATGTCTTGAACATTGAAGAGCTCGCATCCGTTTTTCACTTGCCCCACACTAATGTAGAGACACCGAACATTGTCTGGGCATCATCAAAAACTGCTGAACCACCAGCTAAACTTCCAGTTGTGACCGGTGATCCTGCTATCGATGAAAATATCAGCGCCTTCGGCCTGACCAATTTCCGAGGTATTAACCATCAGTTCGGTATGCTTCGCTACGACCGTTCACGTCACGTCTATATTATTGGACAGACTGGGGCAGGTAAGTCGGGTCTGCTGGAACTATTCGCTCTCAGTGACATCTTCCATAATCAAGGGTACGCCATCATCGACCCGCACGGCGATTTCGCCGTTAACAACATGCGCTTTATTCCTGGCAGCCGTATGGAAGACGTCGTCTACTTTAATCCAGCCGACACAGCCTTTCCGCTTGGCTTCAACCCGCTTGAGGTCACCAACCCGAGCCAAAAGACGAACATTTCATCTGAAGTGATAGGCGTGCTAAAACGCATGTTCGGTGAATCATGGGGGCCACGTCTCGAATATATCCTGCGTTACACTATCCTGGCGCTGCTCGATCGACCAACCACAACGATGCTCGATATCACGCGTATGTTGACCGACAAGAAATTCCGCAAAGAAACGCTTAGCTACTGTACAGACACTGTCGTCATGCAGTTCTGGAACGTCGAGTTCGCCAGCTGGAACGACAAGTTCGTTGCCGAAGCGATTGCGCCAGTCCTCAACAAGGTCGGTGCTTTTACCGCTAACCCAGTCATCCGTAATATCATCGGCCAGCCAAAGTCTACTTTCAACATTCGTCAGATTATGGACGAAGGTAAAATTCTGATCGTCAACCTATCAAAGGGTCTGATAGGTGAGGACAACGCTTCTATTCTTGGAGCATTCTTGGTGACAAAAATTCAGCTAGCTGCCATGAGCCGATCTGACATCCCCAACATCGCCGACCGACGTCCGTTCTACTTGTACGTGGATGAGTTCCAAAACTTTGCGACCGACTCGTTCGCTACCATCCTATCGGAGGCGCGTAAATACGCCCTGAACCTGACAGTCGCTAACCAATACATCGGCCAGATGACAGAGACGGTTCGTGACGCCGTCTTCGGCAACGTCGGTTCAATGATCTCGTTCCGTGTTTCGGCCGATGACTCACCAATCCTATCAAAGCAGTTTGAACCACAATTTGAAGCCCAAGACCTTCTTCAGATGCACAACCGCCACTTCATCATCAACATGGTTATTCAGGGCGAAAAAGCACCTGCCTTTAGTGCAACGACCTTGACGCTCCCGCCACCACAGGATGACAACACCGGTCGCATTATCGAGAATACTCGCCGCGTCTATAGTCGAAGTCGCGCAGAAGTTGAGAAAGAAATCTCAGACCTCATCCGTCCGCCTGAAAGCCTTCAGCCTCGTCCAGCTGGGCAGGGGAGTACTCAGCCCTCCCCTCAACCAGAATCCAGCGCCCAAGCAAAAGTCTGGCCGATCGATGCCGGCGCATTAGCGGTTGGTCAGGCAATAGGTTCGGGCCCGGCGTCATCAACAGTAGGCGAGACCGAATTGGAAAAACCAAAGCGTAAACGTAAGCGGACGCGCAAGAAAAAGCCTGCAACCGATAGCGCTCAAACAGCCCCAGATCAGTCATAACTATCTACATAAAGGAAAAGGCCGACTACTCATACGAATAGTCGGCCTACACCGTTTCCATCTTTCTGGCGGTTCGATCGGAACATTGTTCCTGCTCGCTTCCTTACTTGCTTTCAAGACATCCTTAAACGGTGCGCATATGCCTATGCGTCCGTCGCTGGTTTGACGTACAGCTCTCGACCATCCCTGGTCAAGTGAGAAATTGACACTGTGTGACGGCACCTATCAGGCACCAACTCCAGTAGCCGCTCTTCAATTCGGTCAACCACTGAAGAGTATTCTTCTAGCGGGACATACTCCGACGCGAGGTAGTCACTCTCGCCATCAACCCACTCATGCGATACCTCATCCACGTACGTCACAAGGACGCGGATGTCGGTGACGCAGAGTGGGCTAAGTAGTCTTGCTGGGGATTCCGATGATGTGAACATGATTCTTCCTTTGTATAGAGGGTGAATACGCGGTTCAGGCTGTCCGGGCACTGGCACGCGCACAAGGAAACCATATAGATTACCTTGTCGACATGCCAGTTGATATGTAAGTAATTTACACCAGATGTTAACGGTCGTTTCTGGAGCGAATGCTCGACAGAACGATACTTATTCTGCCATACCCATGATAGACAAGCAAGCATGAACGTATTCTAGCAACACCGCCGATCGCGATGATGCCCCTCCTGCTGTTGAACTCGTATAGCAAGCGAATTTGCTATACTAGCTTTATATGAAGCCAACTTTCTTTATTCCAGAAACACATAGATCATGGACGCACGGAAGCGAGTCACGCTATTCCACAGAACACCTCGTGGCAGGTGATGTGTACACGTTGTCGTCTGTCATTGAAAATGCTATGGAGCTAGAAGCGGCAACGTTCGCGGTCAGGCTCGAACAAATAGTGCCTGCCGTCGGTAAGCATGGGCTTATCCTCGCTGTCCTCGACTATAACGGTATGCCTGACTTTACGGTCAGTGGCACTATGAGTGAAGAAAGTTTTTTTTCGCCAGCCATACCGATGCAAGCCCGTATACGACCCAGTATAGACGGCCTTGGACGTGGCGGTCATATAGGCGAGTCGTACTTTCAAGCACCTGACGGATCAGTCGTCAAAAGATTAGCGGAACCTTCACACCTTATCGATCAAGCAGAAATAGAGTACCCGTTCGGCACTCTCATACGACATTAAAATAAATAGAACATAAATAGAACATTTACAGTGAGTAAATAATATTGAAAAGAAATTAAAAATTAAAACAAGTTTACTATGAAAAGCCGTGTATAGCTAAAGACTGAATAAACAATAGGCGAGAACACAAAAAGTAATATGTTTTAAACCAAAAGTGGTAGTCATGAAGTAATAACTAAACATAAAGTAATACAACTGACATACAGACTTAACGTCGCACAATATATCTTTTACGACATATAATATACATACTATAGATGAATACACACTCATTAGCATAAACACTATAAGACTGCTAATAGTGAAGTTGTCATCATATGCGCCTTCACCAACAGCTTGAATACTAATTAATCTATTACATACAATGACATGAGGACTTCTATCAAAGGCAAGTCTAGTAGAAGTCACAGACAGATACATGTAGTGTATACATATAGTTATCCACACACGCTATAATGCGTAACGCGTAAACTACATCTGCCATAACACGATGCTCCTCTGCTCTTCTCTTTTTGACAATATTTGCTTTTTACTTGATAATATATTTTTATATAGTTTTTTATGATTTGGATATATAGAACAAATATAGAACATAGATATCCTTTGTAGGGAAGAGCGGGCTAGCGATAGATTGCTCGGCCTGCGACACGGACATCTATATACTCAGCTTTAGTATTTGTTTTATCCAAATACGCCATGACCCGCGACATGTCCTCGATCTGCTCTCTTGCGCCACGATCGACACTCACTCTCACAACTGGCCTCCCCTGCCCTTCTGTATGCAACTCAAGCATACGCGTTGCTCCAATCGGTAAAATGACAGACGTGATAGGGTAGCCCCGCCGCCCTGCTTCGTGTGTGGCTCGACCGACAAAGCTTAACAAGCGGGCTGAGGCAACGGCACTTCCCTGCTCTGGCGTCACACCGCTATCATCGACGATCTGAACGGCTGGAGCAGCACCATAATTTTCTTGATAGACGACACCTTGACTATCGACATAATATTGCTTTGCATTGATCTGCCAGCCGGCAACAGGCTGACGAAAATCTAGGCTAAACTGAGCCTTAACAATATCACTCACGCTACTGAGCGACAGGGCACGAACTTCAGGATGACGGCTGCTGACAAAATCATACAAACTTGTCTGATTCAAAAAAAAGCGCACTCGTTCGATCGGGTGTCGAGCGTAATAATCGTTGATCGTTTTCTCGTACCTATCAACAGTGACTGGGCGCGATATACGCGTCGAAGCACTTGTTACACCCACTTCGGCCACGAAGTTCGTCACAATAACTCCAAGTAGCCCAATAATAATCGCAACAGCCAAAAGCGCGCCTCCAACATTCCGCCGTTGTCGTGTCAACGCATGAAGCTGCTGACGATGCGACTCCTGTTCAGTAGCGGGACGGCGAAAACTACTGAGCGTTTGGTTACGACGGAATTGTGATGATTGCGCCTTGAGATCAAGTGTGGGGTCTTGCGACGTCCGCCTTCTTGGTTCACCTGAAGAGCGTACTGAACGATCTTGCTTCATACTACCTAATAGCTTTCAAAATCAACCTGGCCATATCAGAAGCGGCATTCGGGAGGCTGAACTCACCAAAGCGCTGAGCCATTGCGGTGGACGTCGCTTGGTCAGCAATAATCTCGCTTATGGCACGTACCAAGATATTCGGATCGTGTTCCATTCGATCTTCATCAACAACAACGACGGCTTTTGCAGATTCATAGACAGCTGCATTCTTTAATTGATGGCCGCCAGTTAATCGAGCGTTTGGAATGAGTATAGTTGGCTTCTTAAGTGCTGCTAGCTCGAGCAGTGTTGTCGCACCAGCCCGCGCGACAACAACATCAGCCGCACCAAGCAACGTCACCATATCGGTCACATACGGATGGAGCTGGAAGTCAGCTCCATCACTAGGCACGATCGCACGTAGCTCGTCATATTGTGCCGCCCCTGACACTAAAACGACCGAAGCAAGCTGTCGCAACGCTTCAAGCGATTGCACCACGACATTGTTAATACGCGTCGCACCAAGTCCGCCACCAGTAATAACCACCAATGGTTTTGACATATCCAAGCCCCATTTCTTTTTAGCGGCTTTTTTTTCATCATCATTAAACGGACGAAAAGATGTGTTTATAGGTATACCGACATAATGACTTTTTGCATGATCATATGGATAATATTTAAGCGGCGCACCAGTCGCAATCGTCTTGGCCCATCGAGAAAGAATGCGGTTTGTCAAACCAGGATGCGCATCAGAGTCATGGATAACAAGTGGTATACGCAGGATACGGGCCGCGATTCCAACAGGCAAACAGACGTAGCCTCCCTTAGTGAACACGACATCTGGTCGCCATGTCACCATCTTCACAATGCTCTGGAGCACACCAAAACCAACAAAGAAAAGATCGCGAACGTTGTGAACGACAAGAGAAGGGACGGTCAGCTGTTGGAAGAAAGAAAGATGATTATAGCGGCGTAGCTTGCCGGAAACAATTGTGTCAGTGCGCAACGTCGCATCAAATGACGCCAAGGTTGCTTTTGCCTGCGACGCAAAAGATTTATCACACCAGAATCGTAGCTCAGCTGTCGGCTCCTTCAAACGGAGCTCTCTAAGCACTGCGACGACTGGCGTAACGTGGCCTCCCGACCCCCCGCCGACTGCCAGAATTCTCATTGCGTGCCTCCTGTGTTGTTATACGTGATGGATGAATAGTATAGCGCGATAACTGAAACACCAGTCCAAGCGCTGCGGCGATAAATATCATACTTGTTCCCCCGAAACTGACGAGCGGTAGTGTGATACCAGTCAACGGGAAAATACCGATAATCGCAGCTATATTAAGAATAACATGAGCGCCAAACCAACCGAATACCCCAGCTGCAATAAGTTTCAATCTCATATCGGCCATCCTGTCCATAACGCGCAATAGTCTCATCAACAAAGCGACAAACAGAGCAATTAAAGAGACAAGGCCAACAAATCCAAAGATCTCACCAATGACGGCAAAAATCGAGTCGTTAATGACCTCAGGCAAATAACCCGTTGACTGGACACTCTTACCGATTCCAACGCCGAACATACCTCCAGTTCCAATTGCTAGTTTTGCATGGTAGATATGATACGCCCCACCTTCAAGTGCAGCTGGTGAGTTAGTATCCCCCTGCAAGAAGGTCGTCATACGAGCCATACGATGCGGAAAGGCAACAATCGATACAAACCCTAATACGAGGATGATGGCCGCTAGGAGTGCCAGCCATCGCCGATGAAGCCCGGCTGCAAAAAAGATCGTTCCAATGATTGCCAGAATTGCCGTACCTGTCCCAAGGTCACGTTGAATAATAACGATAATAAATAACGCAATCCCGGATACGATCATCGATGGAATAATCGTCCGCTTCAGATCGTTAATCGCACCCTCTTTCGCTCGTGCTGCTAAAAAAACCGCCAAATAAATTAACAGCCCGAATTTCAAAATCTCCGACGGCTGTAAACTTCCAAGGATACCAAGCTGGAACCAACTAGTTGCGCCATTTACTTCTTCGGCGAAAGGAAGATGTGCCCACCCAGCCAAGGCGAGGAAGACACATGAAACAAGACCGATGATCAGAAGCATTGATGCCCGTTTGACGAATACCATATACGGAATCAAGGCTGCTGCGGTAAATGCAATACCAGCAAGGACGATACTAATGATCTGTTTGACGAAAAAATAACTGTCAGAATAGTTGCTTCCACCGTTATTCAATACATTGGCACGCTGTGGCCCAATAGCGTACATAATAACGAGACCGAGCAACATCAAAATCGCGGTATACAATGCAATTTGGTAGTCAGGGCGATGTCTCCGAACGACCGAACCCTCAGACTTTTTTTGTTGCCACCCCCTATCTCGCATATCGTTAGACGTTGCCTCCGGCGAGGGCTAACATAACACCAATGAAAGACGCGACAGCCGCGATCACCCAAAAACGCATCGTCACTTTTGTCTCTGGCCAGCCTTTTGCTTCGAGGTGATGATGAATCGGTGCTGAAATGAATATTTTTCGCTTGAAAACTTTCTTACTAAAGATCTGTATCGCGCTTGATCCAGCCTCGACAACAAAGATGATACCGATAACAGGAAGTAAAAGAAATGTATTGGTCAGCATCGCAACGACGCCGAGCGACGTTCCGAGAGCAAACGAACCGACGTCACCCATAAAGAAACGTGCAGGGTAAATATTGAACCATAGATAGCTCAAGAGCGCTCCAACCACGGTAAAGCAGAATCCAGCGATCATCGGGTTACCTTGTAGCAACGCGATCGTTCCAAAACCACCAAAAGCGATTGCCGCTAGTCCACCCGCTAACCCATCGAGACCATCGCTAATATTCACTGCATTACCTGTTGCAACAACAGCAAAAGCGAATAGCGGAACAATCAACCAGCCAAGCTCAACACTGCCGACAAAAGGTACGTGCAACGCCGTAATCCCGAGAACTCCATAGAACCATAGGCCGAGGACAATTCCGATTGCAGTGATCATAAAGAACTTGAAACTAGAACGAAGACCAGCGACACCAGTGCCACTACCACGAATATTAATAATATCGTCAAGTAACCCAACCAGTCCACCACCGATCAATGCCGCCAAAGGCAACCACGTTTCACGACGATCAAGGTTGAAGAAAAATGTCACGATAAAGATAGCGATGACGAAAATCGCGCCGGCCATCGTTGGAATGTTACGCTTGAACTTGTTGGCATGAAGCTTCGTAAAAATTTTGAGCACCTCACCGGTCGTACTCGTCGCTCGCTGTTTTTTCCAGAATTTATAGCGGTATGCCAAAAAGGTATACAAAGGTGTCATGAACATTGCCAAGAAGAACGCTCCAACGCTGAGGAGAAATGTTCGAATCAACTCATCACTTAACATATCTACGGTCATTGCACCCTATCCTCTCGGTCGTAACTTTAAATAATCGATCATCCAATTTGAAATATCATTGAAAATCGGAACGGCATCTCGTGCACCTTGTAGCTCTTTATTTTCGCCAGATACTTTCACCATTATGACATATTCAGGCTTTTCTGACCCGCCGAATCCAACGTAACTACCAATCGTTTCATTATCACTATAGGTTCCATTCTTGATCACCTGAGATGTACCAGTTTTTCCACCGATCATATAGCCGTCGCGGCCTGTATTTCGGATGAGGCTCCGAGCACTAATCAGCGCTTCTCGCACTTCACTAGACGTTGCTGGTGTAATCACCCCAGGCGTCGATGCGGATGCCGCAGATGGTTGATACTGACCATCCACCATATAGCCATTAATAATACTTGGTTGATGGAACGTGCCGCCGTTGATCGCAGCGCTAAACGCTGTCGCAACTTGCATCATTGTCGCGTTCATCCCTTGTCCAAATGACATGTTTGAATACCGGACAGCATTACCAGTTGCATGCTCCGGTGAGATCAAAAGGCCGGATGATTCATTCGCAAGTTCAATCCCCGTATTCTCACCCAATCGAAACTTGTTGTGATAATAATCGAACATAATGTCTCGTGCGCCGCGGGTAATCTGAGACCCGTTACCAAGTCGCTGCGCAAGCGTCACCATACCCGTATTGAGCGACCAATCTATTGCCGTCTGGAACGTAATCACCCCAGTATGGCCTTTACTAGCATTCGAGATCGTTCGGTCTTCAACGCGTATCGAGTCCGTGTTTGTAAATGTATCGGTGCGTTTTGCGACGTTTTGGTTCAATGCCGTTGCCAGCATTAACGTCTTGATCGTCGAGCCTGGTTCATATGGAACAGAAATCGTATCGTTATTAAATATAGATCCATCGGTTACTTTCGAGAATTCGCCAGGATTATATGACGGGAAGTTTGCCATCGCCATAACTTTTCCTGTATTCGGGTTCATGACGACCGCACTAGCATGCGTGGCACCGGTTCGCTCAATCCCAGCTTTCAAAGCTTGTTCGACGTGTGACTGGATATTACGATCGAGGCTCAGAACAGGACTCTTGCCATCGACCGCTTCGACGCGAACGTTCTGACGACCAATAGTTAACGGAACGTCCCGAACGTCAGTCACCGCCTGCAAAGCACCCTCTTTGCCTTTCAGCTCTTGGTTCATGTAGCCTTCAATGCCGTAGTTGCCGTCACCATCATTATTTACGAATCCTAGAACCTGACCGGCCAACTGACCTTCTGGGTAGACGCGCTGCGTTTCCGTCTGAAATCCAATGCCAGAGAAATTCTTTTCCTTAATCTTGTCACGTTGCGTGGCCGATAATTTCGTTGCCAGTCGTTGGTATCGATTATCTGCCTTGAGTCGACTATCGATGTTCGGCTCTAGATTACCGCCAGCAACCTCACGAAGTGTTTTGAGCACTGCGTCGTGCTCGGTGACAGTTTTCGGGTCGGCAAATACCGTATAGACCGTCTGATTCATGACCAGCTGGATAGGCGTCGATCCATCGAGCGCATATATCTCACCACGGCTCGCCGGAATGACGAACCGCTTTTCCTGGGTCGCCTTAGCGATATCGGTATAGTGACCGTATTGCATGACTTGCAAATAAAAAAGCCGGGCAACAAAAATACCCGCAATTGCGACAATCACAATGGCGAGAACTCGTGCCCGACTTCCTTTTTGCAAATCTAATTTCATAGGTGTATGTTAATCGACGTAATTGGTTGAAGCTGGCGTTGTCATTTCGCGAGCCACATTGCTGTTCTTGATGTTGTCAAGCGCAGTTAAACGAGCATTTTCAATCTGAAGATCAGATTTCTGCTCATTGAGTTGAGAAATTTGCTCATCAATCCGCTGTGTCTCATAGCCATAGCCAGATGTCCGCGTCGCCTGAGTCAAGTATATCAGCCCAAGCACAGTAATCATAAGCGCAACAAGCACAGTATGAGCGACAGGGCCCAGCTTGATAGCCGAAACAAACCGCGTCGTGTTCTGGTTGCGTGACCAGTTCTGCTGGCGACGGCTTGTGTAATAATTATTTGATTGGGTAGACATATTCTTTTTTGTTTTTTATTTTTGTTTTGTTTTGGTGCCCTCTCTCCGCCCGCACCTTTCAGAAGAAAGTGACGGAGAAAGGACGAATAGCCTATCGGACTATTTTACGCGGACAGCAACAACTTGTGGTTGGTCTGTGTATTGAACGGTGATGTGAATTGGCATTATTTTGTGCCCTTTCTTTTGTTGTTTATTTTTTTCACTGCGATTCGTAACTTTGCGCTACGTGATCGCGGATTGTGAACGTCGTCGGTGGCTCCGTGCAGAGGCTTCTTGGTCTCTATCTGTAATTCTGCCTCATAGCCGGCGTCTGCTTGATCTTTGAAATATCGTTTGACCAGGCGGTCTTCGAGGCTGTGGAAACTGATCACTCCTACCCTCCCACCTGGCTTAAGAAGCTTCGGTAGCAATGGGAGTAAGTGTTCGATTTGCCCAAGCTCGTCGTTGACGGCAATGCGGAGCGCTTGAAAGGTACGTGTGGCCGGGTGGATTCTTCGCCCAGATGGTTTTCCGGGCCGGCCTCGAACGGTATCTGCAATGACTGCAGCCAAAGGTTCCGTTTCACTAAATGGTCGGTTCGCCACAATCGCGTCGGCTATTTTTCTTGCCTGCGAGTATGGTTCTTCGCCATAATCATGAATGATTTGGGCTAAGTCGCTAGATGACGATTCGTTCACCACCTCTGCAGCCGAAACTGCCTGGCGACGATCCATTCGCATATCAAGCGGACCATTTTTAGTAAAGGAAAACCCTCGGTTGCCCTGATCGAGCTGTGGTGATGAAACACCCAAGTCGATCACGACTAAGCTAAACTGCCTCCCCTCTTCAACCAAACTGCGAGCAGCGGTTAAAAAGTCGGTATGCAGCAAGCGAGTGCCTTTTTGCTCAAGAAATGACAAATGCTCGATCGCATAGTCATCCCGGTCAACCAGGACACTGTCTGTATAGTTATTCGTTTTTGCCAAAAAAGCCGACGCGTGTCCGCCGTACCCTGCCGTCAGATCGAGATAATTCTCGCCGTCAGCCGGAGTAAGCGTTCGTAGCATCGCTTCAAGCAAAACTGGAACATGATGTGGTGGATGTTCTGTACTCATATTCTTTGATTATATCGTAGAATACTCGAGACCACCTAACTGATGATGACGCTGTTTGTTTTCGCAGGTGTGTTTGTTTTTGTAAAAAGTCTGTTCTTGGCTTTTTTAGGGGTAACCGAGGTCACTCATACCTAAAGGCCGAAGAACATGTTGAGAGACTTATGTGAGGTGGAGTTTTTGGGAGGTGTGTTTTATGGAAGGTGCACCGACTTGTTTAATGTGTTGCCGGAACCCACGCCTCATCACCAGATAGTTGATCTCGAGAGTAAATTGCTTTACTGATGTTGAATTGTTAAAGAACCGAAATGGGAATAATAACCGTCGGTTAGTCTGCGACCATAAGGCGCCAGTACTTCCCTGCCCGCACCGCAACGATATCTCGATCAATACCAGCGTAATCGAGTAAGTGCTGCTCGATTGCAACGCGGCCCTGTTTTATATCAAGCGCTGCTTCCGTTTTTCCTCGGCGAAACTGAACATTCAGATCGGCTGTCTTCTCATCGAGAATACTGTCGCCATTACTGAGTGCCGCTTCCACTTCTCCATCCCAAATGTTTTTTGGATAGAGATGCAGGTATCGTCCGAAGCCCCGTGTGATAACGACACCGGTAGCAAGTTCAGCGCGAACTTCGACAGGTATCGTTAATCGACGCTTGTCATCCAGTCTTCGCTCAAAATAGTCTACTTGTGCCACACATTTCCTTCGGGCTGATCATGCCGGAGTTGTTGGTTATTTTTAATGTATTGTGTTTGTTTAGTGGCCTAGGCTTTGTGCCTTTGCTGTGTTCCACTGATCATTAATATACTACCCACAATTACCCACGACAACCCCCATTTTTGACATTTTTTGTATGCCATGGTGTTTATCCACAGAACTGTGTACAACTTCCCTACTCTACAGATAAAACAAAAATACCACGCTCAGTAGAACGTGGTATTTTTGGTAACGTATACGTTTAGCCAAAGAGCAGACCGAGCATCTGCGTATCGTATCGTGACGTCACCTGGAGGACAAGCCACGTGATAAAGACCGTTAGATTCAAGACAACTGATACGATTAATATTGCATTCGCAAGATCACGCTTTAGAACCGTATCGACAGCGATGGCTTCGTTTGCCATAACTGCAGCTGTCGTTGTTTTGTTCGCTGTTTGTTTTTTTATCGCTTTCATACTTTGACAATAGCATAATGGTTATGCTTTGTCAATAATATGGTCCTGCTAAAGATTTCGCAACTTCTTCAGTACACCGCCGAACCATTTCGCACTCGGTCGCAGCGAACGCACACCATTCGAATAATCAATCGATGCAAGTCCAAACCGTGGCCACTTCCCATAAGCCCATTCAAAGTTATCAAGAAGGCTCCAATGCAGATAGCCGAGTAACTGAATACCATCATTCTGTGCCCGTTGTAAGGCCACGATCGTTTCTTTGATCCACGCCTGACGGTAGACATCAGCTGCATCGGCAACGCCATTTTCGGTAATCATAATTGGCTTGTTGTATTTACGGTGCCAGCGCTGCAAGACATACTCGATATCTCCAGGTGTTATTGTCCAGTCGACATCGCTTGATGGAATATTTTCTGCGTTATGAACCCGGTACCCGAATACACGAGACGATTGATAGTAGTTAAGGCCCAGAAAGTCCGTCTGCTTCACAACCCGCCGGAGAGTGTAATCATCCTGTGCCCATTGCATGACTGTGGCACTCACCCGACTGAGCCACGCCGTATCTCCAGGGTAAAAATAGACTGAATTCTTTGCAATCCCTATTCGCATGCGTGAGTTCATTTGTTTTAACACTCCGTATACTTTTTTATGAGCATACAGTTGATTGTCGAGGACACGCCAGAATGTATATTTGTTGGATCGAGCTGGTGGCCAATTCTGATATAAATAGCTTTCGCCTGCGTACACTTCAGGTTCGTTAATCGTAATAACGTACTTTACTCCTTTGCCCAGCTCTGCCACTGCTCGCTCCGCAAAGCGAACGAAATGCTTGACGTTCGAACGATGTTCAAACCCACCTTTTTCCATAAACCATACCGGTAATGAGAAATGAAGGAGCGTCAGGATTGGCTCGATGCCACGACGCTTAAGACTGGCGATGTAGTCTTTGTAGTGTGCAATCGCTTCGGCATTCCAACTTCCCTCTTTCGGTTCGATACGCGACCATTCGATACTGAATCGATATGCGTTCATATTCATCTTCTGAAGAAGTTCGAAATCTTCTTCGTATCGATTATAGTGATCAGCAAGCTTGCCCGACACGTAGTTGACCGGTGATTTTGCTTCGGCTTTCATAGCATGCCACATCGGATACTCACTGTAGTGATAGTCAGCCTGAGCAGCTTTTGCTTTTGCGTTCTCTAGCTCCCAGACACTCCACTGATTGTGTGTGCCGCCCTCGATTTGGTGCGACGACGTTGCCGCTCCCCACAAAAAACTCTTTGGAAATGATTTCATCGTATTATTGTACAATGTCCTCACCGAAATGTTTTTGAAGACGCATTTTTATCGAACCCTCATGTCGACCCAAGATACTGCTTAATTCTTTTGGCGTTTTGCCGTTCTGAAATTCTTGTTTGAGGGTATCGTCATGAGATGCTTCCCATGGACGGTACGCATTGGGGTATGTTTCACGCATCTTTGCAATCTTGTCGGACCAACCTGCCGCTTTCTTTTCTGGCGGAGGTGAGGTTTTTCTTTTCTCGGCAGCTTTTTCCAAATGAGCAAAACGCGCTGCATCGCTCGCCGCTTTGGTACGGAGTATACCGTCAATACTTTGCGCATCTTCACTCACCCGTAGGGCCATTTGATTAATACCGGCTAAGTACAAGTTATTCAAATTCTTCACACGGCTCAGGGCAACATACCCCATTCCTTCGACGAACGCTCTCCGCAAGTCGATCCGGGCAGCATCAAGCGTCATCCCCTGCGACTTGTGTACCGTGATTGCCCAAGCTAATCGAAGCGGTATCTGGCTGATACTGGCACGTTTTTTGTCTCCATCACGTAGCTCCCATGTATCGGGCACCATCGTGACTTCCTTGCCGTTTCGAAACTCGACAATCGGGTATTCGGTGTGCGGCTCGAAACCAACGACTGTCCCTAAACTGCCATTCACATACTTTCGATCAATACTATTTTTGACAGCCATAACAAGTGCTCCTTGCTTTAACTGAAGAGCCGATGGCGCCAAAACTGAGCGTTGTAACGATTGAATATACATATCTCCACCCGTTGTCGTTTGCTGATACTCAATCGTGTCACCGTCAAGTTCTTTCAGCTTCGCCGCATTGAGTGTATCAACGTCTATGTTTACTGTGTGCAATTCGGTCAATTGCTCGAGGTCATCAGGAAATACTTCTGTTCGCGCCAACAAGGATTCGGCATGATGGCGTCGTAAATTACCGGCTCGAAGCGCATTGAGAATATCGAGAAGCACCTCATCATCCTGTCGATGCTGTTCCTGAAGATAACAAATTGTCGGCTCCAATTCTTGCCAAACGTTCGAATTGACGACGAATCCGCCAGCTCGACTATCACCGCGGTTGATCGGTGGCAGCTGAAAAAAATCGCCCGACATAATAATTTGAATACCGCCAAATGGTTCGTCGTTGACACGAACTGCCCGACAAACCTCATCGATCATGTCGAGCCGAAAATCATGCAGCATACTGATCTCGTCGATAACCAACACATCCGTCTTCTCGATAATTTCGCGACGCGCTTTTGACATGTGATCGGCAAAGCCCTCGGGAATAAAGTCTTGTACCCCGATGCCTGACCAGCTATGGATCGTCGTACCGCCTAGGTGTGTAGCCGCTAAGCCAGTCGTTGCCGTCACCGATACGTGCTTGCCGTCAGCTTTTGCTAGCTTGATAAATTGGTTCAATACAAATGTTTTACCCGCCCCTGCCGGACCGGTTAAAAGCACGCTCTCACCTGAGAGCATTATCTCTAAAGCTAACCCCTGATTCATTAGATCTATTATACCTTGTTACGACCTGGGTTTTTGAAAAGTGTTACAGATAAAGTCCTTCAAGCGTAATTCCATGGCTGCTACGTCGGAGTGAGTAACCATGTGAGTTTCGATTCGGTCGAATCGCTGGCCATGGTTATCCAAACGTTGGAAAACTTCATCAAAACAGTTATTAACATACCCCCTAAAGTTATCGAACAGTGCGTCTGACCTATCGAGTTGTTCTTGGATAAGTCGAAAAGAGTGCTCAACGCCTGTGACTCTTCGTTCTAATTCGATAATCGTGATCGCCATATTCTCATTAAACAGGATTACTATGAACGAATCATGAAATCTATGGATACTACAATAAAAAGAAGAGTCCGGTCCCGAAGGAGCGGAGCTCGACTTCAGGATCGGACAACAGCCGTGACGATCTTGCCCACCTTGATGTACGCGTCGTGATACTCGGCTGGGGATGTCAAGACGACGATCAACGTTAGACCTTCATGGATGAACCGGACGCCCAAAATTTCATTCTGGATACCCGCCTGCAGATCTGCGACACGTGACCGTAAAACACCGGTGAGTTTGATGCGTATCGACGGACGCTCGACATGGAGTAGCTCCAAGAGTTTCTGCGACATGTCGGAGCAACTTCTCTTTGGAACATACTTTTGCTTGATGATCACATACTTTCTTTTGGGCATGGCGCCCTCCGTTCCGTCTCGAAAAAGAAAGATACGTTCATTTAAGAACGTATCTCTCGTTTACACAAGCACAACCACTACCTGATTATCCTCTCGGTGGTTCACCTTCCGGCTCATCAAGCAGTTTTTTGCTTTTTATTTCATACCGTTTGCCGGTAATTTCACTCGTAATATAATCTTCGTTAATCAAGTTAACAAACGTATCGAGGTCATTACCATCCATAATGATGATCGCACCGGCATCATCGGTCATGAGTTCTAGCTGCATGTCATCGGCATACTGTAAGGCCTGTTCTTGAGTGACGCCACCGATCTCCATTTTCTGAAGCTTGGTTACAATCTTCTTGCGCTCTCGAACCACGGTTTGAAGATCAAGGCCATCCGGAAAACTAAGCTTGAAGTGCTGTTCGATTTCAGCGACTTTTTGATCAGCCAACATCTGCTTTTTGAAATCATAGTTAAATAGCCGCTCGAACTTTGATTGGCTAAAGATAAAAATATCTTTGTCGACGATTAGCACCTGACTATCAGTCGGGACCTTCCAGCCAAATTCCGAAGCAAAAGCCTGAAACTTCCCGTCTTTAAATTCCCATGAGGTGGCACCTTGGATGACATTTCCCATACTCACCTGTTTGATGACGTAGAACGGCTTTGGGTTGTCTTTGTGAGTAAAGCGGGCCACAACGCCTTTGATACGCTTGAATTCATGCTCTTGCTCAGAGAATTCTACGATGTCGTGGCGCTCGTGTTCGATAACATGAATCAGACTATCGGCGTGACGAACTTTTTCGATATCAGTTCGGAGTAAGACGTTGTCTTCTTTTTCGCTCAGTTCATAATCACGCACAGCCAGCCCAGTACCAGCTCCAAGTTCGACTTGGCTCATCATATCAAGCAAAAACAATGGCTTTAACTGCGCATCGAGTGCATTCCCGACCGTCGTAGAATATGGCGTGAAGTTTCGATTGAACAAAAAGAATTCAACGTCCAGCTCATTCTTACGAGCGTCGGTGAGATTAGCCCATTGAAAAATATCGGTCGTTTCACGTTCCGCCGTTTTAGGTGCGTCAGTGGTAGTAGGTGTCTCATCAGTATTGTTCATATCTGTTCTTTCGTTAAGCTAACAGACTTTACTATACGGTGACATAACCATAAGGGGCAACGGTAAAATTGACAACTTTAAAGGCGAACGCCGGCGCGAGCTTTATTCGCCCATTCATCGGCCATTTCGTTACCTTCGTCGCCTTCGTGACCACGAACCCATGTTAAGGTCGCGTTCGAGTCCTGATACAAAGGATATACTTCCTGAACAATATCGAGATTTTTTATGTCGCCGCCTTTTTTCTTCCAGCCTTTCGCTTCCCACCCTGGCGCCCACTTGGTGATAACGTTGATCCAGAATTCACTATCAGTAAAGATTTCAGCATGTTCGCCGTTCGCGTCTTTCAATGCAGCGGCAATTGCCTTCCCTTCCATACGAATATTGGTCGTCGTACCTTCTTCACTCCCAAGAATATGAGGCTGACCATTTTTAATAACGGAAAAGCCCCCTGGTCCGGGATTCGGACTAGCGCTTCCATCGGTGTAATAGACAATCACTATTCAGTAACCTCGATACCATTCCAAAAAGCAACGTAATTTGAAAAGTCTTTACCAACCCGCTCGATAGCTGTTGGCTTGGGCTCAGGATAATACCAAGCTCCGAATTCATTAGTTTTATCGATCACGACAGCGTCGTAGTAACTTGCTTCACCCTTCCATGGACATGTCGTGTGATGATCGCTTTCCTGAAAAAATTCCCAGTTGAGTGACTTTGGTGGGAAGTACCAGTTACCTTCAATACGGATGAGGTCTTCTTGTGGCGCCTCGGCCAAGATTTCGTTGTTCCAAATAGCTTTCATACTTTTTATTATACGCTAGAGCGTGTGGATCGGTCTTGTTCGATCCGTCTTTGGTGATACTGCTGAAGACGATAGCGTGACATGTCGATAGCGCGCTTATACCATCGCCGTGGAACATAGCCACTCGATACCATTGCTACCATGCTCATGATTCGACGTATGTGATCTGCTTCTGGTAATTCTGCCACTACCTCCAAGTCGCGGATGGCTTGTTCAGCAAAAAATGTCTCCGTCAGTGAGTCAATGTTTGCAAGATATTCACGTATCGAGCTCTGCGTCAGATCCGGTAGACTAATAGGCCGTCGGTCTGTCGGACCGTTTTCTCCGTAACTAATTGGGCGAGAAAGATCATCGCTATTCGTTTGACTGTAATGAACGCTTTGGAGTATCGTGTCATCAAAAGAATACATGGACTCAAGTGAATAATCCTCAATCGTCCCGTCACCGAGAACTGTATACTCTGCCTCTTGTACTCTTTTTATTTCAAATTGATCAAAATTGTCATCGTCATCATCCGGCCCGTCATGCCACTTTCTTCGATCAATAACATCCTCAAATCCAGCCTCGATCAGAAAGTCATGCGCCTCTGAATGTTCATCTTGGGCATCTTTAAATATCTCGTCAAGGATATGAGAAGGAATATCAGATTTTTCAATATCTTGACTAACAAACGTCGTAACCGTGTACCGGGGCATCGAATACATGATTCCGTCATCATCTTCAACGAGTATTTTTGTTGCTTCAAACTCAACACTCACTTCACTCAAAATTGGATGTATTTCAACCCCTTCAGATACCGTGTCCTCACCGATCCGCTCGACGTAGCTTTGTGTCGCTTTTACTGACTGAACTGAATCTTCAAGCCATCGTCCTCGTGCCAGCACATTAGCAAAAAGATGAAGGCGTTTCGACAAATGGTCATTCGTTGCTAATCGATCCGATATCCTAGGGCTTCGTTCAGTATTCATTATCCAAGAAGTATATGCTGTTCGTTAGAAAGAATAAAGCGTGAGCGAATTGTACAATATTTACAACTCTTCAACCTCGAGGCGACGTTGCTCGGTCGTATCACGATCACGGACCGAAACAAGTCCATCGGTCTCGAGCGTATCAAAGTCAATCACAACGCAGTATGGTGTTCCGATCTCATCCTGGCGTCGATAGCGTTTGCCGATGTTCCCGTTGTCGTCCCACATAACGGCACCATATTTTTTCTTGAGCACGTCGTATACTTCTCGAGCTTTCGCAACCAGTTCCGGCTTATTGCGAACGAGTGGCGATACCGCATACCGAACTGGCGCGAGGTGCGCCGGCAATGCCAAGTAGATGCGCGTTTCTCCGTTCACTTCGTCCTCACGATACGCCGAACTGAGCACAGCCATGACTGATCGCTCAACACCGAATGATGGTTCAATAACATGGGGAACAAATTTTGTGTTCGTACCTTTGACAGTGTATTCCATGTTCTTACCACTCGCTCGCTGAATGTTGTTCAAATCAAAATCCGTTCGGTACGCCAGACCAAGTAATTCCTCGCGTCCAATCGGGAAATCATATTCGAAATCAATTGTTCGCTTGCTATAGTGAGCACGGTCGTTCTCGGCAACTTCGAGCTCGTGAACATGCTCATCACTCAGACCAAGGGCTTTTGTCCATGCCCAGACCTGCTGACGCCAATGCTCGAAGGACTCTTCCCATGTCGCTGGATCAACAAAGTATTCAATCTCCATTTGTTCAAACTCACGCGAACGGAAGATAAAATCACGAGGGCTAATTTCGTTACGAAAGGCCTTTCCCTGCTGGGCAAGTCCAAACGGAAGATCAGGATAGAACGTGTCGACGACATTTTTATAATTAGTAAAAATACCTTGGGCGGTTTCGGGACGAAGGTAGCTGATACTTTCATCATTTGCCACTGGACCGACTGTTGTCTTGAACATCATATTGAACGTTCGGACTTCTGAGAGTTCGTTGCCGTTTGGACTTTTAATACCCTGTTCTTTAATAACGCGTGTCATATCGTCAAGGCTCAAGCCGTCTACCACTATACCGGCATCCTTCAATAGATGGTCTGCTCGATAACGCTGCTTCGTCTCGAGATCTTCAACCAAAGGGTCGGTAAACGTGTCGACATGACCACTCGCCTGCCACACCTTCTGATTCATCAGGATTGCTGCGTCAACGCCATGCATATCATCACGATCTTCGACGAACATCTTCCACCATAATTGCATGATGTTACGTTTCAGCGCGACACCAAGTGGTCCGTAATCCCATGTTCCACTCAGACCGCCATAGACGTCTGAACCAGGGTAAATAAAGCCGCGACGTTTCGCGAGGCTGACGATGTTTTCCATAGATGTCTCTTGCTTTTTGTTCTGTTCCATATAATCGTCATTATAGCACAGACGACCTCTGTTGGTTATCGCGTCTCAACCGCTGCGTGCTCACGAGCAACTAACAAACAGTCACGGAGGATCGAGCCGAGACCTCCAACTTGCGCCAGGACTTTCAACGAACGAGACGAAATCAAGCGTAGTAGCTTGATGTGAGCACCAGTAATATCGCCGTTCCCGTACAGTACTAACCCCTGCTCGCCACTATCATAGCGGTACGTTTCATCAGCCAGTAAAGGATCGCCCATGACATCGACTTCTACGTTCAAAGCATGCCCCAGCAATGCCGCATACCTAACGTAAAACCACGCCTGTGTCAGTTCAAGAGCAATGGTCTTGTTATCAAGTGCCATCAACAGTTCAGCCAATAAGTCATACCACTCTGGTTCGTCGACCATCTCGCTCGCTCGCGAAACATACTTGATCACGTCATACCCGAACTGCAGCCGATCATAGTCCTCAATGATGTGACGGTAAAAATGAACCAACCGCGCAGACGTCAGGACACCAAGCTCTCCCTTTCCTTCACCGAGGACAACATCACTAATAGCAAACAGTTCGATACCACCAGCTAGCTTGCTTTTTTCTTTCCGGACACCGCGGGCCATAACGCTCTTTCTTCCATCTGGTGTAAGGAGCTGCAAAATGCGATCGGCTTCACCGTAATTTGTCCGCCTGAGTACAATAGCGCGAGTTCTCGCTGTCTTCATATAATAGCCTTTGTAGCGACAACAACATCATCCGGTTTCATCGTTGTTTTATCCAAAAGGCGACGAACGCCATATGGTCGAAGTGTCTCAACGTCCAATGATTCAGCTATACTCGTACATAACACAACGGGAATAATTCTGGTATCAGCATACGATTGTAGCTCATGTAAAAGCGCGATTGCCGTCGTTCCGGTCAACATCATGTCAATGACGATACCATCCGGTAGATGTTCATCGATCCGCGTAACAGCAGCCTGGGCATGTGCCGCATACGCAACATCAAACCCGGCTTGCTCGAGCTGCGACACAAGACCTTCGGCCATCCACGCATCATCTTCCACTACCAAAATATTTGTCATAAAAGACTCATTTGCTGGGAAGCGTGCAAATCAACATAGAAGGTTGTGCCGTCACGATGACGCGTGACACCGATAGCGCCATCCATCGCTTCGGCAAACTGTCCAGCCAAGTACAATCCAAGGCCACTACTCTGTGGTCGTGCGTGCATCGCTTGGGTTGATGATCCCAATCGTTCCCTCAGCTGTCGCCACATATCATTCGATAAAGCCGGT
>CAJYIP010000022.1 GCA_913775275.1 Patescibacteria group bacterium
CTATCTTGTCGGTAACACATCTGGATATCGTGAGCAGAACATAGGGTCATCAAACATCCTTAATAATGATCAGTGGCATCATCTCGCCATGACGTTTGAAAATCGAAGTACTGGCTACTTCGTAACAGCTTATATTGACGGTGCAGTTGCAGGAACAGATACGACAACAGTGACGATGGTTGGTCCGGGAAGTCTGGCATATATCGGATCAATGAATGGGGCTGCACAAGCTGCATTCTCAGGATCAATTGACGACGTCAGAATATACGGGCGCTCACTGGTGGCGGCAGAGGTGTCGTCTCTGTATGCCCTGGGTGCGCAGTAGTCTAGAAATTGTGCGCTTCTCTGGTTCGTAAGGAAAAGATATAATCCATGACCTTTTGAGGGTGATGTTTTATTAGAATGTTCGGTACGCCATCGAGTACAGGATGATGGGCATGCCACCATTGAGTTGCCTCGTCCGGATCGTATAATCGCATGAGGTGTTCGTCACACAGCATTTGGACATGGTCAATGTCAGCAATTGCATCAAAGCGCGGTAATCTATCATGTTGCTGCCTAAAGGCTGGGCGTTCAGACATAATCTCTCCTTGGCGAAAACTCTTTTTTGTGCTATAATCATAGTATAACAATCAATGTTGGGAGGTGTCAAAAACACCGTTCGTACCACAGAAAGGGTTTATACCTATATGGCTAAAAAAGCCGATCTGCTCGCGCAGGCAAAAGACCTTGGTCTCGAAGTATCAGAAAAAAACACGATTGCAGAGATCGAAGCTGTGATCGCAACTGCTGGTGCAGTTGAAGCTGAAGCAGTCGTCGTTACAGAAGAAAAAGAAGTCACCGCAAAAGCCGGCAAGCGAAGCGCAAAATCACTTCGTGAAGCCGAAGAAGCTGCAGAAAAAGAAGCTCGTAAGGAAGCAGGCGACACATCAAGCCAGGGTGACGAAGAAGCCGTCGTCAAAAAAGGTCCAAAGCCTGTCACTCGTCCGCTCATCGAACGCCGTGGCAAGAACTACCGTAAGGCAGCTGAAAAAGTAGACGCATCAAAGCTTTACAGCCTTGATGAAGCACTTGCTATCGCAGCAGAAACTAACCCGAGCAAATTTGACGCCAGCGTTGAGGTTCATGTTCGTTTGAATGTCGACCCACGTCAAGCTGACCAAAACATTCGCGCAACTGTCTCACTGCCAAACGGTACCGGTAAGACTATCCGTGTTGCCGTCTTTGCTCCAGAAGCTGACCATGCCGCAGCAACGACTGCTGGTGCTGACATCGTTGGTGACGAGACATTCCTCGCACAACTCGACAAAGAAACAATCAACTTCGACGTCTTGGTTGCGACACCGCAATACATGCCACGCCTCGGTAAATACGCCCGCCTCCTCGGTCCACGTGGTTTGATGCCAAACCCTAAAGCTGGCACTGTTGCTGCCGACGTTGCAAAAGCCGTCTCTGAAGCAAAAGCCGGTAAAGTTGAATACCGTGTCGACAAGCAGGCTATCGTTCACATTGGTATCGGTAAAGTAAGCTTCGGCGCTGACAAGCTCGGCGAGAACGCAAAGGCTTTCTTTGACAGTCTGTCTTCACAGAAACCATCAAGCCTGAAGGGCGGCTACGTTAAATCTATTAACATTTCGACAACCCAGGGCCCTGGTATCAAGGTTGAGAACTTCGTCTCGTAAAAAGATCTCACAGTAAAAAATCCGCCATTACGGCGGGTTTTTTTATTTTCTCTTTAAGCTCGACAGTATTTCAACAGCCTTCATGCCAAGTCGAACATACGGAGGTGTCGAAACCGAACGTTCGTCGCTATGCAGCTGGACGATGCCTTCTAGCTCTGCTGTCGTCGGCTTTGGATGCACTAGGGCAGGAGGGGTAATATCGATCGCATCGATTGCTTCGACAGCTTCAGCTATATTCTCCAAAACATCAGGATTGTTTTGATATGTCGCCACAAAATTGTGGACTGCAGTACCAACACCATCTTCGATCTGTTGAGATAATTTAGCCGCATGGTCAGTCATGAGCGCGAGGTTTTTTTCGGCCGCTTCTAGCCGTGCTTGTTTTTCAGCAATGATACGAAGTGCCGCACCAGTCATGCGATCGGCCATCTCACCATCTAAAAGTGCCATTACTTCATCGAGCATAGCGCGCTTATCTTCGCTCGAATGCCCGGCCGTCTCTATCAACACTTTCTGCAGAAATGATGCAGTGATCAAGGCTCGTCCTTCAAGTGAGGAGGCGGCTGCATGATCGACGACCGCTTCGGCAGCCATTGCGCCCAGATAGGTACGTGACTCTGTTCGACGACTCATACGGTAGCCATCGATTGACGCATACAGTTCGGCTCTTTCGTCAGCAGAAAGCGTCGATGTATAGGCATCAAATCGTTCTGTTTGCTCTTCGGGAGTTAATTCAATGACGTGCCGTAGATCCGCTGAAATATATGGAAGTTCATTAGTCGTCAACCGCCGCTCATGTACCGCTGTAACCTCAGGTGAGATTACTTCGGATACATGTGCGTGTGTCATAGCGGTGACTCCTTGAACTTTATTTTTTTAGTAAGGGCGCGTGTTGGTGTTATTACGTCTCTTGCCGTCAGTATATCATAGAAAGCATAAGAGGCAAGAAAAAATATTCCATAAAACTACATATGGAGTATAGTAATGGTGGTGGCACACAATCGGTGTGCCTTGTTCATGAGAGGTGAGGCAATTGCCACAAGAAAAGGTCATCCTGACGCCGTACGAGGACCTCCTCCGCGATGTCATGGAAAACGGCGTTCACAAGAGCGACCGCACCGGTACCGGCACGACAAGCGTGTTCGGTCGCCAGATCAGGTTTGATCTGGCCGAGGGATTTCCCCTCATCACGACCAAGCGGGTTCACATGAAGTCGATCGTCTACGAACTGCTGTGGTTCCTGCGCGGCGAGTCCAACGTGGGCTGGCTCAAGGAAAAAGGCGTCACGATCTGGGACGAGTGGGCTGATGAGAGCGGCGAACTCGGCCCCGTCTACGGCGTTCAGTGGCGTTCATGGAACGGGGCCAACGGTCAGACGATCGATCAGATCACGCAAGTGATCGATCAGATCAAGAAGGATCCCGATTCGCGTCGACTGATTGTGTCAGCCTGGAACGTGGCGGACATTCCGGACATGGCGCTGGCGCCGTGCCACGCTCTGTTTCAGTTCTACGTCGCGGACGGCAAGCTGTCGTGCCAGCTGTATCAGCGCAGCTCCGACATGTTCCTCGGGGTCCCGTTCAACATCGCGTCCTACGCACTGTTGACGATGATGGTCGCCGATCAGTGCGGTCTGGAGCTCGGTGAATTCGTCTGGACGAGCGGTGATACGCACGTCTACGACAATCACCACGAGCAGGTGGCGGAGCAGCTCTCGCGAGAGCCGTATGCGTATCCGACACTGCGCTTCGCACGCACACCTGAATCGATCTTCGACTACACGTATGAAGATGTTATCGTCGAGAACTACCAGCATCATCCGGCGATCCGTGGCGCTGTTGCCGTCTGAACACAACACCACCGCTACCCGGCGGATCGACATCGGCGAGAGCCTGAGGTCGATCCGCCGGGTCTTCACTTTCTAGCGTTGTCTGCGTAGATATGTCACGAAACTATACGCAAACTTATTGAGCTCGTCTGCTTCGAAAGAAATTCTATCGGCCTCGCCCCATTCATCGGTATCTATTGGAGGGAAGAATGCATCACCACCCATCGTCTCAGTGTCAATCTCGGTCGCAATGATCCTGTCGGCCGTCGACAGCGCTTGTTCGTAGATCTGTGCACCACCAATGACGTATGCATCACCGCGCGAGGCTTCATATGCATCTTTCAGGCTATGCACAACAAGAGCCCCATCGATAGCCGTATGTGATAGTGATAAAACAATATTTTGTCGATTCGGGAGTGGTCGATATTGTTCAGGTAATGAATCGAACGTTCGACGACCCATTACTACTGGCTGTCCATCCGTAATCGTTTTAAAATGTGCCATATCAGCAGGTAATATTCCTTGCCATGGCAATCGATTATGACGACCGATTGTACGAAGGCGATCATAAGCGACGACGATAGTATTCATAACACAATAGTATCGCATTGCGAAGATCATAGCGATATGTCATTATGTTACAAAGCACTCGCGGTGGGGCGTACAAAGAGGATTTATAAATGAGTCGACCTATTATGCATGAAGCATTCATTCAGAGCGTGAGTATAGATAAGATAGCAGGCAATGATGCGTTTCGCCTCGAGGATAACTTTGGATTATCGTACGATGACTACTTAGTAGCTGCAGGTTTAGATTTGAATGACGCACCAGTAAAGGTGTTAAAGGGCAGGGTAGTCGGACAGGGTATCTACAGC
Source organism: Patescibacteria group bacterium (assembly GCA_913775275.1). Classification (GTDB taxonomy): domain Bacteria; phylum Patescibacteriota; class Saccharimonadia; order Saccharimonadales; family Saccharimonadaceae; genus Microsaccharimonas. The sequence goes on from CAJYIP010000022.1 coordinate 4,386, forward strand.
GATCGTGAACTACAAGTCGGGATCGAACTAGGACATATTGTTTGTGAGCCAAAACCCGAAAAGGTAAATGGATCAAGTATCGACGTTCACCTAGGTGAAAATTTTTACTTAGCCGGAGACGCCCGTAATGTTTCTGCAATTTTTAATCCTTTTGATAAACAAGATGTCGACAGATACTTTGGTGAACCATTAAAAGCCAAGGTGTTTCGCAATGTCATAGATAAAGTTTTTAGCGACCTGAAAGCTGATGACACTCTTACTACTCAAGAACGTAAACGTCGACTCAATGCGTTTGAAGGTCACCCAAATCTAGAAAATATAGACGAAGAACACCCTCTCATTCTTCTTCGACCACGCGAACGAATTCTCGGACACACCGAAGAGTTTATCGGCATACGTCCTCCTGGGACTACGAGCATGCAATCGCGGAGTACGACTGGTCGCATAGGCGTAGCCAGTTGTTTCTGTGCAGGCTGGGGTGATCCGGGATATATCAACAGATGGACAATGGAGATTAATAATCTTAACGAAAATGAATACGTTCCACTGCCAATTCATTATCGTATAGCTCAAATTGTTTTTTCAGCTACCGGACCTGTTAATGTAGAGTATTCTCAGGCTACCGGAAAGTATCAAACCTCCAGCTCAGATGACATTAATGAACTGATTGCAAATTGGAAAGCAGAGAATATGAAGCCTCAGGCATTTAAAGATGCCGTTGAACTATCTGTTTTTCGGCAGCAGCAAATGGAAAGGCACGCGGCATGACAGAAAGACTTGGAAGATATTATGTCGTTGAAGGCGGTGACGGCGTCGGTAAATCAACACTCGTGCACGGCCTTGCTGATCGAGCGAGAACACTCTTGAACCTTGAAGTTATCACGATCGAAGAACCTGATGGCGCTCTCGATAACGATGGTAATAGCATCGTTCCAATCTCTGTCGAACTTCGTAAAATTATCAAAGCAAAAGAATACACTCGTGATCCACTCACGAATGTCCTTCTTTTTAACGCGTCTCGTCGCGAAAACTTGCAGCAAGCAATACGTCCCGCTCTTGCCAGGGGTGCGTGGGTCTTATCAGCACGAAATTTCAACTCGACATTTGCATACCAAGGCTACGGACAAGGGTGGGATATATCCGAAATAGAACGGATGGTTGCAGAAACGACCGGTCAGGATTACATGCAACCCGACGAAACATTCGTGTTAGACCTTCCCGAGTCGGAACGTCAACTGCGAATCGCAAAACGCGAAGGACGAACAGATCTCGACACTTTTGAATCGTTGCCCAATAGCTTTCATGAAGTGGTGGCGCATGGGTATCGTGAGCTGGCTTCTGAACGTGGATATACGGTGGTAGACGCCAATCCGTCAGCAGACAAAATAATCGATACGGTCTGGGATCGGATTAGTCGTTCTTAAAATCAATTCGATGATACATACGCGATGAGTCAAATGCGGTCTTACCTAAACGATGCGTATTGTTCTTAGCGAAATTATCGCGCTTTTCAATTGCAGCGAGCGTCTGCTCATTATTGCCATAGATTGAGCACATCGTCGCAACAACATTCGGGTGAGTTGCGCCTTGTTCGATGATGTCCTCCAAGACAGGACGGACTCTTTTAAGGCGAGGTATATGATCAAGGCTGTGTTGAGCTGAAGCCTCAATGACACCTTTGATTTCTTGATCAAAACCCGAGGCATAATCAGCTTGAACGATGAGGGATGTTCGAGATTTGATACTTGTACCGTCAGGTAACTGACCGTAGTGTCGCTTGTAGCTAACGATGAAGGCCCTCATCTGTCCATTAGTGTAAAATCCGTTATCAAAGCCAACGACTTTAATTTTGTACGGCTCTTCATCAGAAAAATTCTCGCCCATAAGGTTGCGAACGTCATCAGCAATCATTGACTGATACTCGCTGCGGTGGCCTCCTATAGTGCGGAGTGTGCTTAATTCAGCTCCTGAGCGTCCTAATAACTGCATATGCTGATAGTTTTCCTGTAAACTGCCCGTTCCGTTTAACACCTTCTCATGAAGAGCAAATTCATCCTCATTCAATTCAAGCTCAGGAACAAGAACGAGTCGTTGCACGTATCCTTTTTGATTGTCAATATCTGTCAATGCCTCGTTGGATAACAACCGGTTTTCGACTAATTCTCGTATTGCAGGGTGGTAATTTTTTGCGTCGAGAATTTCACTTAACATGCGTGCGACATCACGTTGGTGTATTGAGATCTCTTCGCTGTCTCGCGCAGCAATCAAAGGGGGCGCCTCGTCAGGACGATAGTTCTTCTCTCGGCCAGCATACGCTTCTCGAATGGTGGTTCCAGGAACAAACTCAAATCGAGGCTTATCGGTCATAAATTCAGCATGGTCGATACTCATAGTTCTATATTATACCACTAATATAGAAAAAAGTCTATATCTTATATAGTGAAAACCCCGACGCATAAAGCAGCCGGGGCATGGATGAAAGAAGTCTGCGGGGAGCCGAGGGCTCTCGTTAGTGCCGTAGCACACAGAGAACCCCCGGCTCGACTCGCTGATGGGATCAGACCTCCGAGGACAGTGTCGTCCCAGTTGCCTCGCTGGGCTTGTGTCCGGCGAGTCCGGTGAAACCACCGGGGCCGAGCTTGGTGTCGTCACCATCGGGAATGATCGTTCCCATTATTCCTCCTTCAGCTATCTACGAACCTTTCGTAGATAATATATTATTATAGCATACTACTTACGTTTATGCAAGTAGAGTTGCTATGAGGAACGGGGGCGGTTGACCTGATCATGCGATTCCTGTATAATCCCTCACGTAGACATCACCAAAGACAGTCGCTGCAGTAATGCTTAATTCGCGACCGAGGAATTGTAAAACACACATTTCTATAGTCTTTGGCAGTGCGAGGTCCAAAGACTTTTTGTTTTCCTCGAAGATGCTGCCTGTCTCGATACTTAACAATACGGCCGAACACATTCCGGGTTCCCCGGATTCGAGATATTCTAAACCAAGGAGAATTTTTATGGCAATTAGTCGCGATAAAAAGAACGAATTGGTTGCTGAACTGAACGATGTTCTTTCAAGTGCCAAGACAACAGCGTTTGCCGCCTACCAAGGCCTTAGCGTTGCTGACTTGCAAAAGCTCCGTGCGAATGCACGCGAAGCTGGCGTCACGATCAAGGTTGTTAAAAACCGCCTTGTCCGTGTTGTCCTTGCAAGCATTGACACTTACAAAGATATCGACACCTCTTCATTGAACGGTCAATTGCTGTATGCAATCAGCGCTGACGACGAAGTAATCCCCGCAAAAGTCCTCAACGACTTTGCGAAGGAGAACCCAGCCCTGGCTATCGCCGGCGGTCTGTCAAGCGACGGTATTCTCATGAGTGCCGACGACGTCAAAGCCCTGGCTGCACTGCCAAGCAAGAACCAACTCATTGCAGAAGTTATTGCTCAACTGCTTTCACCAGTCCACGACGTTACCAACGCGCTTTCGGGCAACTTGCACGCGCTGCTTGACGGTATTGAAGCAAAAGCAACCAGTTAATCGTAATTTTAATTTTAGTACCACAATTTACAGGAGGCTATCATGGCTGATTTAAAGAACTTGGCAGAAACCCTTACCGGTTTGACTGTCCTTGAGGTCAACGAACTCAAGACCATTTTGAAGGACGAATACGGCATCGAGCCAGCTGCTGCGGCAGTTGCTGTTGCTGGTCCTGCTGGCGACGCTGCTCCAGCTGAAGAAGAAAAAAGCGAATTCACTATCGTCCTGAAGGACGTTGGTGCGCAAAAAGTTGCTGTCATTAAGGCTGTCAAAGACATTACTGGTCTTGGCCTTGGTGAAGCAAAAGCTATCGTTGACGGTGCACCTGCAACCGTTAAAGAAAAAGCTCCTAAAGAAGAAGCTGAAGAAGCTAAGAAAACCCTCGAAGCTGCTGGCGCTAGCGTCGAGCTGCAATAGTATTTGTGCCACGGCCGTATTGATTCGTGATGAAATCGCCTCCACATCGGAGGCGATTTTGTTTTCACATTATTTACAACAAGTTTAGGCTTTTATCTGTTAATAGTGTGGATAACATTCTAGACAGTCGGCTCGATAACGTGTATAACCGAGAGACATGATACAAAATAATGCAGATCAACTTCACCGTATTTCTGATATTGTCAGCGACGAAATTGAGAGACACATTGCTCAAGGTGGCCACTATTACGATGAGACAGCGAGCGTTATTGCCGCCCGGGCAATTCGTGACTACATGCCACAACTTGCGACATTTCAAGGTAATCAAGTAACTGTCGAATCCCAAATGGCGTTACTAGCGGAAGGAGCGTCGTATCAACGATTGAGCGGCGCCCGAACGAAGGCAGTACTCAGTCGAGTGTGTATTCAGCAGGTGATCGAAAGTACAGGTGAGGGCGACAGTGAAGTCGTATTATCTCGCCACGATCTATTCATGACACTCACCCCACAATTTGTCGACCCGGATCCAGACATCATTGTTTTTGGTAATGAATTATATGTGCCTTTCTGTGAGGTACGTCGTCTTGATGCTGACATATAGATAGTGAGGTACTTCGTCCATTTCTCTCCCTCCATCCTATCGGGAGTAGCTGATAATATTGACTTATACGGTAGCAATTGCTATAAGTGGGGTAATACCTTACAAAAATAGACAAAGGAATGCGAGAACCGAAATGTCTGAATTACCAGAAAAGCAAGTCAAGCGCTTGCATGCGTTAATCCAAGAAGCCGAAACGAACCTAGCCGCAGCCAAAGAGCTTTTAATCAGCATTGTTGGAGACGACGGTGCGATCATCACACCAAAAACAAGTACAATTGAAGAAGTTGGTGGTAAAGTCGTTGAAGGTGTCTTCGATGGACAGAAAATGGCCGGTCCGGATGGCAAAGAATACCCAGTACCAGCAAATTACGCGAGTAAGTCGAAACTTGTGGAAGGTGATATTTTGAAGCTCACGATCGCCGACGACGGAAGCTTTATTTACAAGCAGATTGGTCCAATTGACCGCACCCAAATCATTGGGACGCTTGTGCAACACGATGGCGCTTACTATGTTGAAGCGAACGGTCACGAATACCGTATTCTCCTTGCAAGTGTGACATACTTCCGCATTAACGTCGGTGACCAAGTGACGATTATTGTCCCGACTGATAATACCGAAGCGACGTGGGCTGCTGTCGAAGCAGCTTTGTAGCCAGACAATCGAATGTAAATATCACGGCAGACTTTTGGCCGTGATCACTTTATACTAGGTCGTAGCAACCGCGCATAAAAACAAGGGGAATCAGCGCCATGGCTTACGCCTTATATCGTAAATATCGCAGCAAGTCGCTCGACGACGTTGTTGGACAGCGTCATGTCACTGACATTCTTTCGCGAGCTTTAAAGGCCGGGCGTATTTCTCATGCGTACCTCCTCACTGGGCCGCGTGGCGTCGGAAAAACATCAGTTGCGCGTATTCTCGCACACGAAATTAACAGCCTCCCATACGATGAATCGTCAACACATCTCGACATTATTGAAATCGATGCTGCGAGCAACAACGGCGTCGAAGATGTCAGGGACTTACGTGAAAAGGTACAGCTCGCACCAGTCTCTGCTAAAAAGAAAGTGTACATTATCGATGAGGTGCACATGCTATCTAAGGCTGCCTTTAATGCGCTCCTAAAAACACTTGAAGAGCCACCAGAGCACATTGTTTTCATCTTAGCGACGACCGATCTTGATAAATTGCCCGCTACAATCATTAGCCGCACGCAGCGATATGGGTTTCGTGCTATCTCCCTGGATGATGCAGTCAAACACCTCCGTTTTATTGCTGATCAAGAAAAAATTGCTGTGTCCGATGATGCTCTCGCTATGATAGCTAAACGTGGCGATGGAAGCTTCCGGGACAGTATCAGTTTACTCGATCAATTAACCAGCTTGACCGATGACAAGGGGAGTATCACTGCCGAACTGATCGAACAATCACTGGGGCTTGCGGCCGACGCAACGATCAGTGCCCTCCTCGAGGCAGTCGCGCAGCATGATCTTCAGTCGATCATTGCGACACTCAATCAGTCAGGTAACGACGGCATCAATCCAACGACACTCTCAAAACAGCTGTCCGACGCAATCATCGATCGGCTGGGTTCATCTCCACAATTGCTACCACTTCTCGACTTGCTCCTCGATGTGCCAAAGAGCTCGCAGCCGCAGATCAAACTTTTGACCGTTCTTGGTCGCTTTGGCAATACCGCTTTAGTAAAACCGAGTAAAACTGCCGCTTTATCAGCACCGGTAAAGGAAGTAACGGCGACTATCAAGGAGCTTGAGAAAAAAGCAGTCCAGCCCAAGCCAAAGGAACCACCTATGATAAAACCCGAGCCTGCACAGATACCACCTGAAGCGCAGCCAAAGACACAACTGACCGGGGAAGTAAAAGACTTCGACTGGACGGTGCTGATTGAACATGTTCGAAAGGAGCATGTCGCGCTATACAGCGTCCTGTCAAAATGTAAGTTTGAACTTGAAGACACGACTCTGACACTCTATACCGGTAACCCTTTTTATAAAAAGAAAATTGATGACGCCAAATATTCAACCCAACTCTATGAATCATTGACTGCCATCGGCTGCCACAACCTTGCTATCGAAACACTGCCGACAAATCCTACCATGAAAAATAGTCAAGCCGCGGCGATTGCTGATATTATGGGCGGAGGAGAAGAAGTAAGTCTGGACGGATAGCGATATAACCGCCTCTTTTGGAACATAGTACTATGGCAGTAAAAGAAATTCCCGCTGGGAAAATACCCCCACAAAATGTCGACGCCGAGATGAGTCTCCTCGGTGCTGTTTTGATTGACGAAGAGGTGCTTGCCGATATTACCGAGCATGTCAAAGCGGATGACTTTTACGATAAACGACACGGTGCGATTTACGGTGCGATGATGCGACTGTATGAAAAGCATAAACCGGTCGACCTACTGACACTCACTGATGAATTGAATCGAAAGAGTGAGTTAGAGCTCATTGGTGGTTCCGCCTACTTAACGGATTTAACAAACTACGTACCGACCGCTGCCCACGCTGGCAGTTACGCCGAAATGGTTGCTCAAAAAGCTGTTCGCCGCCGCTTGATCAAATCAAG
>CAJYIP010000023.1 GCA_913775275.1 Patescibacteria group bacterium
GGTCTGCTCTTGCTTCAAAGCGGCGGCTTTGCGTGTTCCCAGCTCTTGGCTGACAGCACCGAGAAATTCAGGTGCGACTTCTATCAATAATTCTTCGACTGGTTCTTTGATTTCACCGTCCTCTTCGATTGTTACTGCTTGTGGACGACCAACTTCGAACTCGAAGTCTTCACGTCGAAGTGTTTCAATCAATACAGAAAGGTGAAGCTCACCACGACCAGAAACAACAAACCCAATACCTTCTTCTTGAACACGAAGTGAAACGTTCGTTTCGAGCTCTTGCTTCAAACGATCACCAATTTGGCGGCTAGTATTGTATTTTGCCTCTTTGCCCTTCAGGGGGCTGGTGTTTGGACCGAGGTACATACTGAGAGTTGGAGCTTCGATGTCGATGACTGGCAGTGCATCAGGGTTTTCCTTGTCGGCAATCGTTTCACCGATATGCGCGTCAGCAATACCAGTTAAGGCAACAATGTCGCCAGCACCGGCTTCATCGATTTCTTCACGGTTGAGCCCGCGGTAGCCAAAAAGCTTGTCAACTTTTGCATTAACGATCGATCCGTCACGCTTGATCAGGGCGACTTGCTGAGCTTTTTTGACCTGACCACGAGTAATACGTCCGATCGCATATTTACCGAGAAATGAATCGTACTGAAGCGATGTCACAAGCATCTGTAGCGGCTTGTCTGTTTCGACAGTTGGCGCTGGAATATCGTTGATAATTGAATCGAAAATAACAGTCAAGTCAGTATGCTCTGACGGGTTATCCGGCAGTGTCTTCCACGCCTTTCCTTCACGACCAATTGCATAGTAGATTGGGTAATGCAACTGGCTATCGTCAATCGCTAGTTCGAGGAAAAGGTCAGCGACTTCATCTTCGACTTCAGTGACACGGCGTGACGGCTTGTCAATTTTATTGATAACAACGACGGGCTTCAAGCCAAGCTCAAGGGCTTTTGAAAGCACGAACTTCGTTTGTGGCATCGGCCCTTCCTGGGCGTCAACAATCAAAAGTACACCGTCAGCCATGTTGAGTGTTCGCTCAACTTCACCAGAAAAGTCGGCGTGACCTGGTGTGTCGATAATATTGATTTTGTAGTCATCATGGTAAATCGACGTTTGTTTTGCCGTGATAGTGATTCCACGTTCGTGTTCTTGGTCACCACTGTCCATGATCAAAGATTGCTCCATCTCTGATTGATTTGAGCGGAAAGTGTTACTTTGTTTTAGTAGTCCATCGACGAGGGTAGTTTTACCGTGGTCGACGTGGGCGATAATCGCAACGTTGCGGATGAGTTCTGGGTTTTTCATAGCATAATATATGCCCACTTTTTTAGCGGGCGTCCTTATCTGTTATTTAAGCACAAAATGTCAAGAAAATCAATCTTTAGCTGAAGGTGCAGGTCTGAGGCGAGACAGGTCCCTGAGAAGATCTATCAGTTATTGTCGCGTTACCACGTCCACCTTTTTTGAATACCCATTTTTTAAGCCCCTCGCTATACCAGGCGATAGCATAGCTGGGGTCGTTGTAAGATATTGAAACAGTACAACCCCACCCGCGGTCCCACGTTGACGGAATTGAGACCGATACAGTTCCACCCGTGGTCGTTGAATCGTGTATGGCAACGTAAATGAACTGATCAACGCGAAAAGCATTCCATCGTTCTCCATTCGTTCCGCTATTACAGGCCGATTCACAATAGACATAGAAGTTACTACTGCCTGGGCCGGTAAAAACGGAAGTGTCTAACTTGAGTTTTGATGCGGCTGGTCCAAAATTAGTGATCTTTTCGGGAGCTAAGGTCGGGTTGAGCTCATCGGAGGTTGGGTAGCGGCTGTTTTCAGCTTTAAAACGCTCAAGTGCGCCCATCACCTGCGTCACCTTTGACTCTAATGTTTTATCACGCGCGCCCTGCTGTACATTGTTTATACTCACTAATGTAATGGCCGCGAGAATGGCGATGACAATAATCACAATGATCACTTCGACGACAGTAAAGCCTTTTTGCTTACGGGCATTTTTCATATGCTTAGTATACCCATAAGGCTTACGCTTCACAATGCAGCCAAAAAATAAAACGACTACAATTGTAGTCGTTCAATCATATTGGTGCGGACGAGAGGACTTGAACCTCCACGAGCGCAATGCTCACTAGCCCCTCAAGCTAGCGCGTCTACCAATTCCGCCACGTCCGCATGTCTTTTGAGATTACGTATTTGTATTTTATGTGCCTCTGCAGCCCAAGAACGTTTGTTCTTGGCGCGAAGCCCGCACAGAAAATATAAATACGTAATCGTCATGGTGGGCGCTGAGGGATTCGAACCCCCGACCCTCTCGGTGTAAACGAGATGCTCTAGCCAACTGAGCTAAGCGCCCTAACAAGAGCAAATTATACAGCACAGAGGCGGGATACGCAACTACGGCGTGCGCTGAACGATTCTATTCCCAACAGACCAGTAGCGGACATCGAGGTATCGATCAACTGGCGTCACATAGCGTCGGTTCGTTTCGCTCGTATGGACAGCGTCAGACGCTGCGTATTGGCTGGTTGATTGATAGATACCAATAGCAGGTGCATCGTTAATCCATTGTCGGGCAAAAGTGACATACTTCGCATCACGCAAGTCGCGAGAAATAACCGTCCGCGCACTACTGAGCGCTTCGTCGGCGATACCATTCGAATAGTTAGCCAAATTAAGTCCTCGGCTCGCCTGAGACGAATGCCAGTACGCATAGACGTCAGGGTCAGCACCGATGCTCAGTCGATAGAGAAGCGCATCATATTGTCGACGCTGTAAAATATCTTGAACGATATTCTGAGAGGAGCTGGCTGGGTCAACGACGTTCGTAGTAACGGTAACACCGAGGGTTCGCCACTGCTTGTTCAATTCAGTTAAAATTCGCTCAAGGTCATTATTTCGAGTTGTCACCAAAGTAATCTGAAGAGATTTCCCATCCTTTTTACGTGTTTGTCCTTCTAATTTCCAGCCCGCTTCATCGAGTAATTGTGATGCTTTTCCAACGTTAAACGCAGGAACGGCCGGCATATCACCCTTCACCTGACCATTTATAAACGGGAGATCCAAGGCGGGCACATCTTTACCGAGCGCGTTTCGAAGTGCTTTTGTGTCAGTGCCAGCTTGGAGCGCCTGTCGCACTTTCCCATCAGCTAGCACACCGGTGGTCGTGTTGAATATTGTGTACACACCACTACTCACTGGATGTTGGCTGATATTATATCGCTCGGCATTAATCTTTTGGCTGTCGGTGATTGATATATCGGTCGCTGCATTGATTTCCGACGTATTCAGACCCCTAATCAATTCTTCACTCGTACTGTACGCGTGTAGCTGAAACCTTTCAAGCTTTGGCGCACCTCTGTAATATGAATCGTTTTTTGCCAAATGGACAATTTTCCGATTAGAGGATTGCTCAAGGTCTTGAACAAATCGTAGCGTAAAGGGTCCGCTGCCAACTGGCGCATTGCTAAAGTTGTTTTCTCGCAGCGCGCTTGGTTCCACGTCGCGAAGCACATGCTCAGGCAAGATCGGTAAATACGTCAAAGCGTGAGGGAATGGTGCATAGACAGCCGGTAAAGTGAATTTGACCGTCAAATCATCGATCGCCTCTACCTGAATATCGGTCCATCCGCTGATTGTTGCCCGAGTTGCATTGTTCTTGATCAGATTCACCGTAAAAACAACGTCCTTAGCTCGAACAAACAAGCCATCGTGCCACTTTGCATCGGGTCGTAAAGTAAGTACATATGTTTTTTGATCGCTACCAATAGTCATCGATTCGGCAAGGTCGTAATTGATCGACTCTGTCGTATCGTAAGTAAGAAGTCGAGAAAAGAGCAGGCTACTAGCAGATTCTTCGGCG